>JAYVHJ010000315.1:0-1885 GCA_043771315.1 Raineyaceae bacterium | reverse complement strand
TAGAACAAGACTTTATATAGCATACAGAAAGTAAGAAAAAATAAACACTACCAAAAACCTTATTAGCATCAAATAGACAAAGTTTTTATTTTGTCACACACTACCATAAAAGAAAAAAACCGCCTTAAACATACGTTCAAGGCGGTTTTTTTTGGGCAAAGTGATCCCGACAGGATGCGAACCTGTGACCTACTGCTTAGAAGGCAGTTGCTCTATCCAACTGAGCTACGAGACCATTTTTTGAAGCAAGATTACTAACTAAAGTCTTAGACTTTTTATGAAAGTATACTCACTAAAAAAGGTAAAAAAAATTGACAACCGTTGCAAGTTGTCAATTTGTCGGGGTGGCAGGATTCGAACCTACGACCTCCTGCTCCCAAAGCAGGCGCGATACCGGGCTACGCTACACCCCGAAAGGTTTTTACTCTTTACTCCTAAAACTAAGCTTTTTGAGTAAGACTTTACTTCTATTTCCCAGAATATAAAAGTATTATTTCACTAATTACCACACTAGAGGTGGAGGAGGGATTCGAACCCTCGGTACAGTTTCCCGTACGCATGTTTAGCAAACATGTCCTTTCGGCCACTCAGGCACTTCACCTTTTTAGCTTTCAATAGATTTTTACCGTATTCTCTTATTGAGAACACAAAGGTAAGAAAAAAAAACTAGATACCAAACTTTTTTTTGTATTTTTGTAAAAAAAATACTTTTTTTCTTGCGAAAAATATGTAATTAACTGATTTTCAAATAAATAATTTTCAAATAATTTCTAAATAAATGATTTTCTTTCAAAATAAAACGGTCTGGATTACTGGAGCATCTTCTGGAATAGGTGAAGCACTCGTGTATGAACTTGCCAAACAACAAGCAAATATTATTATTTCTGCTCGTCGTCAAGAAGAGCTTGAACGTGTCAAAAAAAATGCTAACTATAATAATATCAGTATCTTAACACTTGATTTGGTGCAATTTGATACTTTTGAAGATAAAACGAAAGAGGCTATTTCTTTTTATGGACAAGTAGATGTCCTTATTCATAATGGAGGTATCAGCCAGAGGTCTTGGGTCAAGGAAACTACATTAGAAGTACACAGAAAGCTAATGGAAGTGGATTATTTTAGTTATGTGGCACTTACAAAAGCTATTTTGTCACATTTCCAAGAAAGAAAAATAGGGCAATTTGCTGTAATTAGTAGCGTAATGGGCAAAATAGGTACACCAATGCGCTCTGCTTACGCTGCTGCAAAACACGCTTTACACGGATTTTTTGACTGCTTGAGGGCAGAAGTTTGGAAAGAAAATATCAAAGTAACTATTATTTGTCCTGGATATATTCGTACAAATGTAAGCCTAAATGCTCTTACAGCAACAGGAGAGAAAAATAATCAGTTAGGAGAAGATATTGGTGCTGGGTTTCCTGCTGACAAATGTGCGCAACAAATATTAAAAGCTATCAAAAATGGTAAAAATGAGGTTTATGTAGGCAAACCATTTGGTAAAGAATGGCTTGCAATGCAAATGCAAAGGTTTTTCCCTAATATTTTAGCCAATCTTGTCAAAAAACAAGTCCCAAAATAAATATTCATTCTTCAAAAAATACAAAAAACGTCATTTGGTAATATTATTGCCAAATTTCCCAAGATTTTTCTGCTTGCAAGTAAAGCATTTCTAAACCATTTTTGGTACTTGCGCCTTGCTGCCTACCTTTCTTTAAAAAAGTAGTTTCTTCAGGATTATAGACCAAATCATACAAAATATGCTGATTAGTGATGTATTCATACGGAATTTGTGGATAAAATTCCGTATGTGGGTACATTCCTAGTGGTGTAGTGTTGATAATCAACTGAAAATCTTGCAAAAAAGGTTTTTGATGTTTGAGAGTTG
>JAYVHJ010000314.1:0-2204 GCA_043771315.1 Raineyaceae bacterium | reverse complement strand
TTTTTCTGAATAGGCTTTATCTTCTTCATAAATAGGATATTGGTTAGCTTTTGAAGCGGCTAAGTTTAGTGGAGTAAAATACCTCCCTCCTACTGTACTCATCTTCAAACTAGCAAACAAAACCCTATTTTTTTTGAATTTCCATTCTTTTCCACCCAACATATTAAATACATAATTGCTATTAAAAGCTGTATTACGTTCAATATTATCACTTCCTTTGTATCTAGAATTGAAAACAGACGTAGTAATAAGGAAATAATAATTATTACTAAAAGTTTTTTCCAAAGTAAGTTCTATGCCATAATTATAGCCTGTACCATTATTTACAAGATTTCCTTTGTCTGTAGGGACAAAACTAGCACCAGTATTTAAAGTAGAGAAAGAAGAGGCATTTTTTTCTACTGCAACATCAAAAAGCGACTGATAATAGCTTTCTACTCGTAATAATAGCTTGTCGGTAAGGTTATTTTCATAACTAGCTACAAAATGGTGACTACGGTTAAAGCCCAAATTTTTATTAGTATAGCTCGCACCTTGTGGTGTTTCTGTAATATAATAAGAAGTATAGATATTTTGTATTTGACTATGCAACCCATATCCAATACCAAAAGATTGCTTTGGCGTGGCTAAGAATTTTAGCCCAAAACGTGGCTCAACTACACTTTGCTGATTGAGGCTATAATTCTGAAAATGTAGCCCAGCATTAAGCGTTAGTTTTTGATTGAAACGATGTTTCCATTGTACATAACTTTGCGTGAGATAAGTGAAATCTTTTATATTTACCCTCACAACGTCCACTAAGCCACCTATAACGTCTTTATTAAACAAACTAAAATCCTGTCTATCTACATTTAAGCCTGCTTGAAGACTGTTTTTAGAATTAAATTTATGGTTAAGCACAAACAAAATAGTTGCTTTTTGTGTCTTTAATTTGGCTTCACCATCTCTAAATTCTTGCCTAGTTATGGTACTAATAGAATCACCTATAAAATCTTCATAAGTACCCATCAAACCAAAGGTGATTTTTGCAAAAGTTTTAGGACTGATTTGATGCTCGTAGCTTGCGCCTACAACGCCAGTCTTATAATTTACAATTGTATTAGAATTTTCGTCACCATAAAGATTATTTTTTGTAGTATCTTCTTTATTTCCCAAAAAAGAAACATCACTCATACCACCCAAAGCAAAAACGGTAATAGTTCCTTTTTTACTAACAGGCAGATTTAGTTTCATATTAAGGTCTTGATAATTAGGCGTAGCATTTCCAGTACCAAATTTTACCCCAATTTTATTAAAAACTCCCAAAGTAGAATAACGGTAATTGATAAGAAAAGAACCTTTGTATTTTTTGGAGAAAGGACCTTCTGCACCTACTTCAAAACCATTAAAACCAATTTGTCCCACAAACTCGTGTTTGTCTTTATTACCATTACGCAAACGCAAATCAAATGCGCCTGCATTAGCATTGCCATATTGGGCAGGAAAAGCACTTGTAATAAAGTCAGATTTTGCCAAAACATTGTTATTCAAAATGCTTACAGGTCCTCCCGTAGAACTTAAAGCTCCAAAATGATTAGGATTAGGGATATTCAGCCCTTCTAATTGCCAAAGCATACCTGTTGGAGAGTTTCCACGTACTACAATATCATTACGAGAATCATTTCCAGATACAACACCTGCATAATTAGCAGCCATACGTGAGGGGTCGCCTAGCGCACCTGCGTAGCGTTTTGTTTCTTCTGTGCTAAAAGAACGTGCAGAAAGTGTCGTATATTCATTGTTGGTTACACTTTGGTCTTTGGAGCGGTCATAAACTACGCTTACACCTTGCAATTCTTCTATACTTTCTGTGAGTGTGATATCCAAAACGACTTCTTTGCCAGCCGTAACCATAATATTAGTGAGATATTTGTCTTCATAACTAATAAAAGAGATTTTGAAGTTTTGCCTTCCAAGTGGGACGTTTTCCAGTCTAAAATTACCATTGTCGTCTGTTGTTGTACCAATACTTGTAGTGCTATCTTTTGAGATAAGTTGTATTGTTGCACCAATGATAGCTTGTTTTGAGGCATCATCAGTAATTTTCCCTTTAACGGTTTGGGTTTTTTCTTGTGCAGAAAGGTTATTTGCTAACAGCAGTAGCAAAAAAGAGAAACTAAAATATTTTAGAAGAGCTTTCATAAGGTTTTTTTGGTTTTATGTTG
>JAYVHJ010000313.1:0-9542 GCA_043771315.1 Raineyaceae bacterium | reverse complement strand
TTATCATTTTCATTTTTAGGATAAGGCAATAATAATTCTTGTGCTTGTTGCATTTCAAAAACTTCAGCAACATCATTTACACCACCAGCAGGCACATTTTTCTCTTCAAATTTTTCTAAAAGATATTTTTTATCATATTTTTTGATTTCTTCTTCCAAAATAGGAAGTAAAATTAGTCTATTTTTGACACGTTGAGCGTTGGTGCTAAAACTTTCATTTCGTGGTATTTCATTGATATTAAGGATATTACAAAGAGAAATAAATTGTTTGTCTGTGCCAACTGCCAAAATAAGCATTTTATCATCTTTTGTAGTAAAAACAGTGCCGTAAGGTACAATATTGGGGTGTTCGTTGCCCATTCTTTGCGGAGAATGCCCTGCATTAAGCCAATTAGTAGCTTGATTGGTGAGCGCAGAAACCGCCGCATCAAACAAAGAAACACTTACATACGCACCTGTGGAGGTTGCAGGCGTGTACATACGTTTGAGCAAAGCAATTAAAATACCTTCTTTGAGTTGGTGGGCAGCAAGTACATCAACGAGGGCAACAGGCATTTTGTGTGGCAAGCCGTCAGCGTGTCCGTTCATATAAAAAAAGCCTGTTTCTGCTTGAATAATAGCATCATAACCAACTTTTGGGTTGTCTGTTCCGTAGCCTGTGACATGTCCGTAAATGATATTGGGATTGATTTTTTGGAGGGTTTTGTAATCTACTTTTAGTTTTTCTGCATCTCCAAATTTGTAGCTAACCAGCACAATATCAGCAGTTTGTAGAAGTTGGTAAAGATTTTGGAGGTTCTCTTCTTCAGAAATATCCATAAAAAGTGATTTTTTACCCCAATTAACGGCAGAAAAATAAGCAGAAAAATTGCTTTCTACATTTTCATTAGGTAATTTCCACGAGCGAGTAACATCTCCGTTGGTTTTAGGATTTTCTATTTTGATGACTTCTGCGCCTAATTCAGCAAAAAACTGCCCAACGCTTGGCGCAGCAAGTACGCTTGCAAGTTCAATTATTTTTAATTTCTCAAACACGGACTAGGATTTTTAGGATTATAGGATTACAAGACTAAACACAGACTAGGATTTTTAGGATTATAGGATTACAAGATTAAATACACTTCTTACTACTTTGTATTTAATCCTAAAATCCTATAATCTTTAAAATCTTAGTCCTTTTTGATTTTTTCTAGTTGTGTTATTTTTTCCAGAAGATTATTGGTTTCTGTTTGTTCTGGTGTGATGTCTGTTCCCATAAAAAAGATACTTTCCAACGTACCCAAATTGGCATCTTTCACGCCTGCAACACGCATATTGACAAATTTGTAAGATTTATCTCCAGCTTTGAGCATAAGCGTACCACCTTCTATGCCATCATTTTGTAGTATCCTGCGTATTGTTCTAAAATCTAGCCTGCCAATAATAGCGTTGTCAATATGTTTTCCTACTACCATTTCTTTGTGTATTCCAAGCGTATCACAAGCAAAGCGGTTGATAGTTTTGACCATAAAATTACTATCCGTTTCCATAATAATAAAGCTACTTTCAAAAGCATTATTTTTAAAATTGATTGTTTTTTGGTCTTCTAATGCTTTGTCTTCCAACGCTATACGGTTTGTAATATCAGAAGCAATACAAGTTACCTTTAAAAGTACGCCTTCTTTGTTCACAACAGGAAAAAAGTATGCCATCAACCAAAAAACAGTTCCATCTTTGCGCACTCTTTTGATAGTTGATTCCAAATAAACTCCATTAGAAAGTTGCGCCCAAAGCAAGTTAAAATCTGCGGGGTCTATATCACGGGGCGCATAAAAACTCCTATGTTTTCCTAAAATTTCTTCTTTTTTGTACTGCGAAATCTCACAAAATTTCTCATTAACATACGTAAAATTGCCTGCTTTATCAAGTTCCATTACGACAGTTGCTTTGTCAATAGCCGTCATCATAGCCTCCATTTCACTTGTACGCTTTTCTAATTCTTTTTTTGTGGATTTGAGATTTTGCATACTATCCAAAATTTCTGCCTCGTGTATGCTCATTTGGTCTGTAAGACTACGAGATTCATCAAGCAGTTTTTGGGTTTGTTCCGCAGTCGTCAAGTTAGAGATAGTAGCTGCAATATCTTCTCCTAATTCTTCTACAAATTGTTTTTCTTTTTGTGTAAAAACATTAAAAGAGGCAAGTTCTATCACCCCATAAACTGCCATTCCGAGTTTTATAGGCACAATAAGCACAGAGCGGGGTGCATCACTCCCAAGACCAGACGAAATAGCCACATAATCTTTTGGCACTTTTGTCATATAAATAGTTTGCCCTTCTTGCCAACATTGCCCCACAAGCCCCTCTCCTAGTTGTGTTTTCGTTTTAATAAATTTTTTCTTACCATAAGCGTAGCAAGATTTTAGCTCCAAAAAAGGTTCATTTTCAGTTTCACGAGTGGCAATAAAAATGCCCCCTTGATTAGCAGACACATATTTTACAAGATTTCCTGCTAGTGCATCATAGAGTTTTTGCACATCTGTTGTATCTCGTAAAATCTCTGAAAACATTGTAAAGCCTTCATTTTGCCAGTTGCGCAGTTTGTCTTCTTGCGCCACATTGAGAAGTCCCAATTTCATAGCACTCAAAGATGTTCCAATCTCTCCCTCATTATTAAAAACAGAGATTTCCGTTTCATATTGCCCTTGCCCAACTTGCAAGGCAAATGCTTTGATACTTGCCATATTTTTACCCAAAACATTAAATTCTGATAAAATGGCAGATGTTTCATCTTGTATTTTGGTAGAAATTTGCGGAATATTACCTTTCCCAAACTCTTTTGCGTGGTCTTGAATAGTTTGCAAACCTTCCGTTAGGCGCATAGTTGCCGTTTTTGCAAAAAGGAAAAGCATTGTAATTCCTACAACAAAAATACTTACCAAAATAATCAAAATCAGTGTTCTACTTGTATTTAAGCGGTTTTCTTGCGTACTAATTTGCACTTGTTGGCTTTTATACAAACGGTCAATTTTGGACATTACAAGTGCCGTAAAATCAACAATACGTTTTTGATATTCTGCTTTGACATTTTGCGGCAAAATAGTTTCAAAATCTGGTATATTTCCTGCTACTTGGGAGTTATTACCAGAATTATTGGAGGAAATGCCTAATTGTACATTTTCCATACCTTCAAGTGCTGTTCCTGTATCTGTCTGATTACTAGGATTCTGTTCAGAAAAAACGGCTTCTACTTGTTCCTTATTGATAGAATCTTTTTTTGTATTTTTGAGCTTGTCGTCTATTTCTTTGGTAATGATTTGTTTTTTTTCTATTTCCTCCGCAGAAACTACATCTTTATTATCATCAAAAACACGTTCTACGCTTGCCTGTGTACGTCTAAGCCTGTCCAAATCTCCTATAATTTCTGTGAAAAGCACTCTATCATCAAGAGAAATCCATTCTTGTTCATATATTTTGAGAGAATCTGCTGTTTGATTGACAAAACCATTCCAAAGGCTTTCTCTATCACCTTTCATTAGTGGGTCTTTGTAGATAATAAAACTTTGCAAAGCGTTATTAGTCTGCATCAGGGCATTTTTGAGGTTCAAAAGGTTGGTTTGTGTTGGTTTACTGACTTTCATTAGTAGCCCTGCTTGTGTGCTAAAAGCGTTAATTTGCCAAATAGCAAGAGCCACAGAAAGTGTAAGCAAAAGTGCCGCCAATCCAAAACCTACTCTCAAACGCCCTTTGATAGTAGTCGTATTAAAAAAAGATGCTTTATTTTTTGCCATTATGCGTAGTTGTGAGTTGTAAGTTGTGAGTTCAATACTATGAACAGTTGTAGATAATTTACCAAAAGCTGTTTTTATCTACAGAGTATAACACCATACATTACTGATTATCAATATTTTATGGTTATTATCAATAGCGCAGGGTTTTATACCCTGCGCACATCAAACATTATAGCTTTAAAAAAATTATGGTAGTCGTAAATTCAAAAGTAGTAAAAAAAACACTTGTATCATAATCAAATAACTTAAAAGTAGTTATTTTAGATTATTTTCAGACATAAAGACTAAATAACAATATGATTATCAATATTTTGTATTTTATTTTTAGCTCAAACTTACAATTCAAAACGCACAATTCAAAATTATTTTTTTGGTTTTTTACCTTTTCTATTTTCCACATCTGTCATACAAACTTTATCTAATTGTGCAATAAGTGCATTTGAGGAAGGCAAATCTTGTGGAGCAACTTGTTGTTCTAGTTTCATCACAAGGCAATCAATGATTTTCTGTTCTGTTTCTGGAGAAGTAGAAAATTCTATGCGTTTATCAAAAGAATCTCTGAAAAATATCTTAAATTTTGCTTTCCAAGCTCCTTTCGTCCCCATAATTACTTCAAAAAGACAGGCATTTTTAATGGCTTTATTAGCATTCGTGTCGTTGATAAGGGCTTCAGGCGTATAATTAGCCTCCACTTTGCTGATAAAACACTCGCAAATTTCTTTTTTCTCTTGGCTAGTAATATTACCTAGTTTGGTGAGGTCTGGAAGTCCTGCAAGTTGTGTGTTTAATTGAGCGTTGCAATTGGTTATTTGCGTTGTTTTATCCTTTGCTGTCCAATTTCCTTTTTGACTTTTTTCACAAGAAAGTAGCATCAGAGATAGAAAAAAGGCAATAAATAAATTTTTTAAATAAATTTTTAGGTACATTTTGTAGTGATTTTAAGCGTATTGTAAAGTGATGTTGAGTATGATTTTACCTTTCAAATACAAAGATACAAAAAAATGAAAAGATAAGTTTATTAAATAATTGAATATTAAGTAAAGTGTAGTAGTTTATACAAAAATTTAATATATTTGTAAGAGATTTTCACACAACTTATTCAAATACAAATAACTGATAGTAAAATAGTTATAAACAATATCTCTTCAATTTTATGGAAAATAATACTTATATTTTATCTTTTTTATTGTTATTCCTTTTTGGTTTTTTGTTTTCTTGTGAGAATAAAGAAAATAAAAGTATGCAGATTCAGCAACATAATGGTAATGAAAATGTGCGCAATGCCTCCCCTAATGCACCACTTGTGAGCATTATCAAAAAATCAAAAACTAAAAAAACAAGTATTTGGCTACATATTGATAAGAAAAAACTTACTCTTTCTGTGATGGCAGGTGAAAAAACTCTCAAAACTTATCCTGTTGTGCTTGGTTTTAACGAGAAAGACGACAAACGAGCAGAAGGTGATGGTTGTACACCAGAAGGTGAATTTAAGGCACTTTCTAAGTACAAACACGCAAAATGGTCTAGGTTTATTTGGGTAAATTATCCCACAGAAGACTCTGAACGCAAACACCAACTTGCCAAAAAAGAAGGGAAAATCTCTGAAAATGCTACAGTAGGCAGCGAAATAGGTATTCACGGTGTACCAAATAATGATGATACTATCATAGATAAATATAGCCACTGGACTTTGGGCTGCATTTCTCTCAAAACTGCTCACATTATTGAAGTCTATGATGTTGTGGACAAAAATACTCGTATTTCAATACAATAAATACCAAAAAAGCCTTTCCAAAGTTTGGAAAGGCTTTAATACAAATTTCTAAATATCTTTATCTATAGCATCTAAAACAAATATTTCTAGCATTAGTCTGTCTATTTCTTTTTGTTCTGTGCTATCATAAACGCCTCTTACACAACCTTTTGTATCTATCAAAAAAATACGTTTTTTAACGACAGGCGCAACATATTTGTTTTTTATGGGAACTGGTGGAAAAAATTGTTTATTATCAAATAGTTGTACAAATTTTTCTGTGGCTATTTTACTAGCAATGTACTGATGACGTGGATTATTTTGTACTCTCTGACTTTTTTGCAAGTCCTCTGCAAACGTAAGTGTATCATTATCAGCAAGCAAAATTATATGAAAAGGGATTTTATTATTAGGGAAATTAGCTTCTACCTGTGTCAGTCCATTTAAAAGTGGTTGTGAAGTTGCTAGTGTTGGTTGCAAAAATGCCACAATGGTATATCCTTTGGCAAGATTTTTATTATCAAACGTTTTTTTATTTATGTCAATAAAAGAAAAATCTGGAATTTTGAAAAAAGTAGTATCTTTCTGACCAGAAAGTAGCTTTCTTTCGCCATAATAAGCCATTTTGTAATGATTTTGCCCAAAAGATTTGATGCTGATATAAATTAAAACAGGGAAAAGAAGAATAGCAAAAAGTAGTACTGTTTTTACTTGATTATTAGACATTTTTTTAATTAGAAATTGTGAATTTTAAATTATGAATGAATACAAATTGATCACCTCAATTAACTCATTCAAAGATGATTTTGTTGTAGCAAATTTGCAAAATATACTATCAGAAATAAATCCAATACCAGTTTAGATTTCCTTTTGAAGTGTATTCTAATGCTGGAGAAGGCAAATGTATGCTTTCTAAGATATATAAAGCTATTTTAGCCCAGCGTTTTTTTGGTTTGAGGAAAGATAAATCAATGTCAGGTGCAAGAAAAAATTGCCTATAATTTTGAAACCCTGCCACTAAATTTTCTTGATTTTGACCAAAAACCATATTTTCTGCGCCATAACCCACCGCAATATTAAGCCATTTAGGAAACTTTCTGTTAGGCAAAAACTTATCCACATCTACAGAAAGCCAATAAGTTTGTCCGTTGTAGTCTTTGAGAAGTTGCTCAGTGAAGTTTTTACCAAGTGTATTGGGTCGTAAAGCAGCTAAATCTGTTGTATGAAAAGAAAATTTTGGTTTGATGCGCAACTCATTCCAGAGTAAATACTGCCCCAAAACCATTGCTGAACCACTCAAATTAGCTATTTCATCTCCCCAAGATGCACCATAACCAGCAGAAAACCCATCAAAAATTTCAATAGGTGTAAGCAAGAATGCACCTACCAAACTTCCATAAAATAGTGCTTTTTTTTCAGATAAAGGGCTTTTTTGCAGGGCATCACGTCCCAAACGACTTAATTGGAAAGAGGTGAAAAAATGCCCTAATTTATCCATTTGTAACCATTCTTGGTTATCATTGAAAAACTTAAAACTTGTTTGAGCATTATTTTTGTACCAAAGCGTATGCAAACCGTACAGACCTGCGCCATACGTTATGCCTGCACCTGCAAGTGCCAAGTGAAAGTTTTTTTTGGAAATTTTAGAAACATCAGTAATTTTTGAGTGGTTTTCTTGCTGATATTTTTCCTTATTTTCTATTAAAATTTGTAGAGAATCTTGCCCAAAAATATCAGAACACCATAAATAAATAAAAATAAAAAGTAAGCTTTTTTGCATAAACCTAAAATTTAATTTTATTTAAACAGTTCATTATCAATGGTTTGTATTCAAAATTAAAAATCCATAATTAAGAAAGTTAATTATTTATCCAAAAAATACATACTATACAAATCAAAATAACGGTGGGTCAAAATCTCATCAAATTGATGACTAAATGCAATTTTAGCAGGTTTTGTAGCAAAATGCACGTGTCTTACATACTTATAAATGAGCGCAAAAATATTGGAATCTGGGCTTATCTCACCGTAAAGTGTTATAGGACAAGTGTTTACGTCTAATTGCAATTCATCATACACAAAAAGGATAAAATAAGCAAAATCTTGCGGACTTTGATAATGAAAAACATTAGAAATAATAGGTTTCCCGTTTTTCAAAACAAGCAAATTCATATAGCGGTTTTCTACACAAACATGAACAGAGGTACTTTCTTTTATATCTGCATTAAGTGCGCCAATCATTACGGCTTCCGCTTGGTGCGAATAATGAATATTGATGTTAGGATAAACCTTTCTAAACCAATCTACAATGAGTGCTTCCGCCACAAAAACACAAGTAATTCCCTGATGTGTGTGGGAGAAATGATAGTATTTATTTTTTGTAAAACTCTCATTTAGAGAAAGATAATCTAAGGCATTTTCTTTAACAAATAATTCTTCTGGAACAAAAGTAAAGTTTTCATTCCTAAAACTAAGTTTAACGGCTTTCCAATAACCTGCCTGCAAGATACTATGCGCAACAGATAGCTCTTCTAGACAATGTACTAGGTCTTGTGTTGTATTTATTTGAGAAAATTTGTAGTCTTCCAAAAAAACACACTTGTTCTCGTGTGTATCCATAATAGATACACGCAAGTTTTTATGTTCTACCATAAACAACAATTCATAATGCTCAATACTATTGACACTAAAAGAACTGTCGTGTATTTTATGATTTAGACGAAATTTTTTGGCTATATCTTCCAATTTATCAACTTTAAATTATCAAAGTAATTGTGAATTTTTTAAAAATCCGTGGAGTATAAAACCCCACGTTACTGATTTTTGGCTAATAATATGCGTTTAACATCAGTAACGCAGGGTTTTACACCCTGCATATTACTCTCCCCAATTTCCTTTTAGTGAAATATCAGTAAGGCTACCAAAACCTAAATGTGGCAATGCTTCTGGTCCTTTTCTTCTTCTTGCAGGATTTACTGGTGCTATATCTTTTACTTCCAAATGATGCAAATAAACAGTTTTTGACTCATCTTCCTTCTCTCCTACTTTTGCGCTTACAAGTGATGCAGTAGCAGCTTTAGAAACGCCTGTTGCCATTGCAAATCTATCTTTCTGAGCTTTTGAATCATTTGGAATAAAAGCAATAGAATCTATAATAAAATTAGGAAATTTAGCTTTTGGCAAAAGACTATCACGCACTGCCACATAACCAATAGTATCTATTTGTCTTTTAAATTCATCTCCTTTAATGACAATTTCTTTTTCATTGACAATAGCAAGTTTATCATCTTTGATAAAAGCTATCAAATCTGTAAAATTATCTGCATATTTACCTTTCACAGTAAGATAAAGTTTTTGTGCTTCACGAATCAGTTTCATACGTGAAATAATACGCTCTTCTGTGTCAGCCACAAATTTAGCCTCACGAATAGGCTTTTGGATAGATTCCCAAAGGAAATAAGTGAGCCCAATTGCTATCAAAGAAAAAACAACTGTTCCTATAAGAATTACATTTTTGTTCATTGGATTTTTTGATTGTGAATTATGTATAATTATTATTACGTTAATCTAGTAAACGAATTTAATTTGGATATTTAACGCAATAATAAATAAAAAACTTTAAAAAAACTACTTTCCAACAAAAAAAATAGGAAAATATACCTCATTCTTCATATTTTACCTATCACTGTGCCCTATTTCCTTTCTAGATAAATCTCCCCTTCTGGGGCATTACTGTTAGCTACACAACCAAACCAACTGCCTTTTAAGGTATTATTTTTAAGCATAAGCGTATAATTTTTTATACACCAACTTCCGCCTTCTATTTTTTGTTTTTTTATAGAAAGTTCTTTGACGACAATTTTTTTGTTTAGTTTTTCTCCAATCAAAGTGATAATACTAAACGTACCATTAGGCATATTGATGCTAGATTCTCCTATGATACGGTTGTCGTTTTTTAGTACAAAATTTATTTCAAAATCATATTTGCTAGCAAATCCGCCTGCTTTTTGGGTAAGATAC
>JAYVHJ010000312.1:0-1597 GCA_043771315.1 Raineyaceae bacterium | reverse complement strand
TCAAAAAAGATGAAAAACCTATTATTACAAGCAGTTTTGCAAAATCAATGAAAAAACTAGATTTTTTTGACCTTGCTGTTAATGAAACTTTTATTGATGTCAAAATATGTTACTATATTTTGTCCTACAAACATAATAAAATTAAATGTATTCCCCAAATAAAATACATTTAATTTTCATATTGCAAAAAATAAACATAAAAACCTGCTTTAAATAAATTTAAAGCAGGTTTTTATTTTAATTGATTATCTTAAAAAATTATTTTTGGATACCTTCCGCAAGAAGTTTGATAGTATTATTCAAAACCTCTACAACGCCACCTTCCACCACCATAATGGTTTCTTTGTTATCTTGTGTTGTGTATTTCATCTCACCTGTATTGAGTGTAGAAATAAGGGCTGCGTGGTCTTTTAGTACCTGAAAAGAACCTTTTTTGCCAGGGAAAGTAGCAGAAACTACTTCTCCTGAAAATATCAATTTATCTGGTGTGATTATCTCTAAGTGCATCTTTTTTTAGTGAGTAGTGAAATAGTGAGTAGTGTGTAGTGCAAAAGTCATAGTACAATGTATTCCACTACACACTATTTCACTACACACTTCTCACTAAAAAAGAGTTATTTTTTTGCTTCTGCAATCAATTTTTCACCTTTTGCGGCTGCTTGTTCAATAGTTCCTACAAGGTTAAATGCAGCCTCTGGAAGGTGGTCATATTTACCATCCAAAATCATATTAAAACCTCTAATAGTGTCTTTAAGTTCTACAAACTCACCTTTAAGACCCGTAAACTGCTCCGCAACAAAGAAAGGCTGAGACAAGAAACGTTGTACACGTCTAGCTCTGTTTACCACTTCTTTATCTTCGTCAGAAAGCTCGTCCATACCCAAGATAGCAATAATATCTTGAAGTTCCTTGTATCTTTGTAGTGTTTCTTTTACTCTTTGTGCAGTGTTATAATGCTCATCACCTAAGATTTTTGCGCTCAAAATACGAGAAGTAGAATCTAGTGGGTCAACGGCAGGATAAATACCAAGTTCAGCAATTTTACGAGAAAGTACCGTAGTTGCGTCCAAATGGGCAAATGTAGTTGCTGGCGCAGGGTCAGTCAAATCATCTGCTGGTACATAAACGGCTTGTACAGACGTAATTGAGCCTCTTTTTGTAGAAGTAATACGTTCTTGCATTGCACCCATTTCAGAGGCAAGTGTAGGCTGATAACCTACCGCAGAAGGCATACGACCAAGTAGGGCAGAAACTTCAGAACCTGCTTGCGTAAAACGGAAAATATTATCAATAAAGAAAAGAATGTCGTTACCTTTGCCTGTACCATCACCATCACGGAAATATTCAGCCATTGCAAGTCCAGAAAGTGCTACTCTTGCACGTGCGCCTGGAGGTTCGTTCATCTGTCCAAATACAAGTGTAGCTTGTGATTTAGCAAGTTCTTCTTTATCTACTTTTGTCAAATCCCAGCCACCAGCTTCCATTGAGTGTTTGAAAGCCTCACCGTATTTGATAATGTCTGATTCAATAAATTCACGCAAAAGGTCATTTCCTTCACGTGTACGCTCACCCACACCAGCAAATACAGATAAACCTG
>JAYVHJ010000311.1:0-8139 GCA_043771315.1 Raineyaceae bacterium | reverse complement strand
TTGAATATAATTGTGATAATTTTATACAAAATTACAAAAGATACGCAATATTTTACATTGTTATATTTCTATAAGATAGTTTCTAAACATACTCTTAGTGTACTGCTGCATTTCCTTGACCCCACCTATCAATAAAAGTAAAAGTCTTAGAAAGCCATTTAGGTCCTGTTGCTATTTTAGTAACAGGTACTAATAAAGTAGCAACATCTAAGGTATTCTCTAAGTAAAGTTTAATATTATTAACTTCTCCTTTTTGATGTGCGTAGTATAAGATTATAGCTGGCACTATACTCACTTTTTTATTAGGCTCTGTGATACCACTGATAAGGTCGTAATCAGAGTTTTTCGCTAAAACAGCAATATCAAACGGTTTTACTTCTACAGGTGTTTGATATATGATAGTTTTTGAAGTCGTACACTCTTCACGCCCATCTCCTCCAACCTCTGATACCCATATACAGTCGTTTTTGACTTCCCATACTCCTTGTGTAATTCTTAAATTAGAGCTATTAGTCTGAAACGTTATCCCGAATATAGGCTCGCCATTGGCGGGTGTCAAATAACTGTTTTGAACAACTGTATAAGCTGTTGGAATCAGCGTACTGCTATTGGAGTTTTGTAAGACATTTTTGTTTACCTCATTAAACATCTGCAAAAGTAATTTAACCAAATTGGTATAATTATTTGCTCCATAAAAAAACGTCTTATCATCTATTTTAAACATAAGATTCTTTAAAATCTTATTGTTCTCCTCCTGTACGAGTGCGAAAAAATCACTAAATTTTTCAGATTTTATTGAGGCTACAAGTTTGACTATAGCTTTTTCGTGGTCATCTCCAATATTAGCATTATTCGTTAATTTTTTGAATAAATTGATAATATTCTCATAAGATAGTAGTTGCAACGAACATATATCAACATCATTAACCTCCCTTATGATAATTGATTGGTTTACTTCATTTAAAATGCCAGTAATTTTAAGGACACCTGAATTAATTGTAGCAACATCTTTGCTATTACAATTAGCCTCTACTAAACTTGCCCCTTGTGAAATACCATTAACAATACATGGTATTGGTCCAATATAGGTTACTTTTTCTACATCTGTAACATTATTAACATTAAAACCTCGTTTGTCTTTGATGTATCCCCAAGTAGTTCTATAACCTTGATTATAACCGCATCGTCCTATATTCCAAAATAAATTAATTATTGATTTGTCACCAAGACCTGTAACAGACTCTAATATTAAGAAATCTGTTGAATTATTGTTATGAATATATTTCTTTTGGCTATTATTCCAAAAATACGCTTTCCCGTTATTGTGTTTAATACCAAAGACTGCACCGTTGGGCTGTTCTATTGTACCACCACCAATATAAGTATTTGATTCTTTAAAATTGAATGCTGTCCAATCAGGTGTCAGGTGTGTACCGTTAGAAAACGCACCATCTTCTTCACTATCCAACCAATTAAAAACAAATTTACGTTTAGCAATATCTTTGCATTGTTTGTGGGTCAGGTGGGTACTATCTCCATAATCCATCAAATTATTAGAAAGGCTTTGCCCTATTTCTGGGAAGGTATGCTCTAAGCCAAAAACTCCGTGTCCTAGCTCGTGGGCATAAGTACGCATATTTGCGCCACTTGCCACAAAACCCATACTACGCCCTCGCACCATAAAACCATCTAAACCGCCACCAGTAAAAGAAGGAATTACAAAAATATAACTGGCGGTTTTGTCATAAGTAGCATCTGCAGTGATATAGGCATCACGCAAAGCACGCATTTCTGAACTATATTTATTGATACCATCACCACCACGCTCTAAACTTGCATCTGCACCCAAACCAAACACAAAATTACCTTTGGGAATAACCGTAAATCTCACGTTTGCCTGTCTATAAACGCTGTCTAAATACGTTTGCAAAACGCCCACACTAGGCACAGTAGCACCATTTACAGGTACTAAAATTACTTTTTCCTCTCGTCTTTTTAGGGGAGCAATATTGATTTTACCTATTTTCTTAGTGCCATAGTAAGCATATAAAAATGGCTCATCACCAGACGTTCCACCAACTGGCACAGCAGGCAAATTAAACAGAAAAGAAGCTGTATAACCTGTTGTTGTAGTCGTTATATCTTTATCAGTAATAACAGTAGTTCCTAGCTTAAAAGTGAGGTTACTTGCGTTAAAAGCAGGCTCTCCAGCTGCTGGAAGGTATTTTATATTTACTACTACTTCTTCTCTTTGGGTACTTGTGGCAGTAAGCGTTGCTGCCCCCAAACTCTGATAAGGCACAAAATAAGGCAGACCACCTTTCAGACGAATAGCCTCAAAGTTTTTAGCCCATTTAAAGTAAGTATTACCCTTTCTACGAGCATCAAAACCAAATAATTGAGGGCTTGGCGTGAGTTTTTGGGTAAAATCTACCCGTAAACTATCTGTGGCATCTAATTTGTCATCACTATAATTGTATTTGGGTGGCAAACCACCGTGAGGAGCAGCTACAACCGTTCCATTGGGCAGTATCACCCACTGATTGCCATCTTTATCCTCTATAATAAGTGTGCTTCTACGTGGAGGTTTGGGGACAAGAGAGGTATCAGCCAAAAAAGGGTTTCCTGGGTCATTTAAAATAATCTGACCCTGCGCATTAACGGTAATTCCTTGAATATCAGTACCAATATTTATTAACTTTTATTTTACCTTTATTCTCTTTGAAATATTTTTTAAAATACTGTATATCTACTTCGTTTATATTTCTACTTGTTCCAATAGTATTTACATCAAGCGACAATAATTCTTCATCAGTATTGTAATTATCAAACCTTAATCTAGTTTCTTTATCTTTAAGACCATAAACTACAACCACGGGGAAATTAGCCTTTTGTAGCTCAAAAATAGCTTGTTTTGCTATTGTAGTGTAAGTAGTAGAAGGATATTCATCTGGTATAAGACTATCCTCACAAGGGTTATCCATATACAAATATTTCTCTATTCTTTGTAGTGCTTCTTGTGTTGCCAAGTACTTAAAAACATAAACAGTTGATTTAATGCTATCTTTGTACAATACTTTTATATTTTTGGTCATAGTTACTGGGTCATACCTTAATAATATTTCACTGTAATAAGGTTCTACTTCCATACGTGCTAATGCTAACTTTGCATACCAGTTATTTCCTTTTTTCAGAATTTCTTGGAGAGAAGGAATAGCCTCACGCAGGTATAAATAACCTGCTAACTCTACTGTTTCTCGGTCTATGGTTGCGCCTTGTTCTAAGAATTCTGATATATTTATTTTCATTCTGCTTGATACAATGCTATCATAAACTTGCTTATAAACCCTATGAGGATGTATTTTTAACACTTGCTTGGTATATCTGTCTATGTCTTGTGGATTGATATATTTTCTTGATAATGCATTTAACTCTTCGTCTGTGAATTTAGGAGATAATAACCTCACCACTTCTTTCTTAAGTATTGGATGGTCATAGTCTTCCACAGTAAAAAGAGTGCTAGGATTTTCCCCTCTAAATAAACTAATTTGTGCGCTACTATTTTTAGGCATACGCTTGTTTTTAAGTATTTCAAAAATACTTTTTTGTTTTTTTGTCAGAGTACTGTCTTGTGCATAACTAACAAAGTGGATTATACAAAATAAAAATAAAAAAACGTTTTTCATATTTTGTAATGCGAGGTGAACGTGAGATAGGATTATTTTTTACCAAATAAGTCGTATGCAATTTGATATGTATTTCTATTTTTCTTAAGCCATTCTTGACTTAACCTAACCATTTCCTTTTCTGGTACATTAGCCATTTTCTTTTCTGGTACTTCTGATGCGTAAATGTAAGGGAAGTCCTTTATTATCTGACCTAAGTATTCTCTTGCCATCACACTAATTGGATATTTATTACCAAAATGAATACCAACTAATTTATCCTTTTTGGTCATTACCCATTCTAAATAAGTGACTATTTGAGGGAGTTTGATGTACATAAGACTATCTAAATCTCCCTGTCCCTGAAAAATGGAAGCATAGTTTTTATATGCAATATCTAAAATATACTTGATTTGCTCTTCATCACCCATACGAGCAAGGGCAAAACGTGCATCCATTCCCTCATACAAATCTATACCATATGATGCATAATCTGATGAGAATTCTTTGTTTTTAACTATTTCTCTAAGTCTTGGCATTTGGTCTTTTAGTTGTAAATAACCAACTAATTTTATTAAATCCTCACTTGGGTTTTTCTTTTGCAAACGTACACGAAGGGAATCTTTTAACCAATCATCAAAGTAAGATAAAGGATACCCACACATGAAATAGTAAGGCTGATAGTATTCCCAATAAACCTTAATAATTTTCTTCCTGAAATCCATTGTTATGCGCCTGTCTTTCACCATGTATTCTGTTCTATTAGATACAAATTGTCTCACTTTAGGTATTGAGTCATTTTTATATTTTTGCAAGTAGTCAAGTAAATAGGGTAATTTTTGTAGGGAAAAATCATCTATACTAAAGTTAGGCACAAGTATTCTACGCATAGAGTCTCCTTTTGGAGTGAATTGTAATTTACCCCAATATCTTAGATAATTAACATTAGACTCCACATATAACTTTACGGAATCTGTTTGTGCCTGACAAGTGTAACCTATGCAAATGACAAATAATAAAATCAAAATGTAATTTTTCATATTTTGTAATGCGAGGTGAACATGAGATAGGATTATTTTTTACCAAACAAGTCGTATGCAATTTGATACGTATTTTTATTTTTCTTAAGCCATTCCTGACTTAACCTAACCATTTCCGTTTCTGGTGTATCTGATTCATAGAAATAAGGAAAATCTTTTATAACTTCACTTAAATATATTCTACTCAATACACTAATTGGATATTTATTACTAAAATAATTAGTTAATTTATCTTTTTTGGTCATTACCCATTCCAAATAGGTAACTATTTGAGGGTGTTTGATGTACATAAGGTTATCTAAATCTACCCGCACCTGAAAAATGGAAGCATAGTTTTTATATGCAATATCCAAAATATACTTAAGTTGCTCTTCATCACCCATACGAGCAAGGGCAAAACGTGCTTCCATTCCCTCATATAAATATATTCCTAATATTACATTATCTTCAGAAACTTCTTTATTTTTAACTATTTCTCTAAGTCTTGGCATTTGGTCTTTTAACTGTAAATAACCAATTAATTTTATTAAATCCTCACTTGGGTTTTTCTTTTGCAAACGTACACGAAGAGAATCTTTTAACCAATCATCAAAGTAAGATAAAGGATAAGTACACATTGAATAGTAAGGTTTGTGATATTCCCAATAAACTTTAATGACTTTTTTCCTAAAATCCATTTGTATACGCCTGTCTGTTGCTATAGATCCTATTGAACCATATACAAAATTTCTAATTTTAAATATGCTATCATTTTTGTATTTTTGTATAAATTCAAATAAATAGGGAAGTTTTCCTTGAGATATTTTTCTCACATCAAAGTTAGGCACAAGTATTCTACGCATAGAGTCCCCTTTTGGAGTGAATTGTAATTTACCCCAATATCTTAGATAATTAACATTAGACTCCACGTATAACTTTACGGAATCTGTTTGTGCCTGACAAGTATAACTTGCACAAATGACAAACAATAAGGTTATAATGTAATTTTTCATCTTTTTTAGTTTTTAATACTTTGATTAATTATATTCCATTGAAATCTTCTTAATTGATTATTACTACCATTGGGACTTTTCATTAGATTGCTATTATCAAAATTTGTGTTACCACCAGCACCGTTTATCTGCGCTTGATCAGGGTGAGTTAATCCTAAACCATGTCCTAACTCGTGGGCTATTGTCCAAATCAGTTTATTTCTACCTAATGTTGCACACTCATCTACGTGGATAAAACCAAAACGTTGGTTTAAAACCATCATACCATAAAGATTTGTAGCAGTTACGCCCTGTATTGTAGGCATACTAGGTTTATTTACAAGAAATAGATAATAGATGGGTTTATCCTCTTCATATCCACAAATTGTTTTGAATTGGTTAATAATACTCTGTTGTTCTGTACTAATATCTGCACCATTACTATTAACATCAATAAGTCCATTATTGTTAGCATCATAATTAAATATCAAAGTATCTATAACTGGATTAACAGTCCAAGTAACAACGGCTTGTCTATATGTTTGATTAAGGTAAGTAGCTAATTGTACAGTAGTAGCTAATGTAGTCAAATTGGTGCTTCTAGTTGTTGTATTCTTATTCACCAAAATAAACCTAAGTTCTGCTTGCTTTTGTGGATAAGTCATTATAATTGCTCTACCAATCACTTTGCCTTTTATTGAGTCTGCTCTTGCTTGCAAGGAAGTAAAACGAAAAGCAGTAGTATTCACACCAGTTACTTGTAAAGGACGTTCTTTATTATAATCTTTTGTTAATCTAGCATTTGACATTGTATCAGGAGAAAATACCATACGTTCACCAGAATCTTGCATTACTGCTAATGTATCACTATTTTTCCTCTCCATTTTGTCATAAAAATAAACGCTACGAATACTATCAGCTATTTTCAATTTAATATCAGCTAAGATAGCATTATTTTCGCCAGATGCCACAGAAAAATATGGAATTTCTCTTTTTCTATTTCCATTAATAGTCATTTTGAGATACTGAGCTGTATAGGCAGATTCATCATTAGCATCATAACCATAAAGACTATTAGGTGATTTTTTAAAGTCTACAATAGAATTTTTAGCTCTTTGAGTATTTCTCTGCTCCCCACAAATAGCTCTTTTTTCCTTATCAAAATCAACATTGGCAAGTGTTTTTTTATACTCATCTATGCTAATATTAGACATTTTAGCAAGACTATCTAGCACTTTTTGCGCTATTCCATCTAAAATACCTTTTTTGGTAGTAATCCCCAATATACGTTTTAAACTATTCTCACGCAATTCTTTTTTATTGACATTGTCTTTTATAGCTAAAAAATTATCTTTTATTTCATTTGCTTCTGTACCAATACATTCTGGTAGGTCAATAATGATATTTTTGTTGTGGTTTCTTGGTCCACGAGTGGGAATAGCAATATTATTAGCCGTATAATAAGTTTCTATTTGTGTTTTGTAATCCTTCAAAGCTTCCAAATAAAGTCCTCTACGTATTTTATCTAGTTTTTCTTCTGTGGTCATTGGTTTTGGGATAAAACCTGCTTGTCCTAAACTCGTAACCGTTCCATCTGGGTGAACAATAAACTGATTACCATTTTTATCTTCAATAACTGTTGGTTTAAGCACAGGACGAGGTACTATCGTGGTATCAGCTAAAAAAGTGCCATTTGGTGTAACTACAGTAACTTGACCATTGGGCAAAACCACTATTCCAGTTATCACCACAGGAAAACCTACTGTATTTGGCTCAAAATCCATAAAACTAATAGGTTGCTCTGAAATTGGTGGCGTATTTTCTGCTATCCACTCTTCAATAGGTTTGGTTTTAAACCATACTTTCCCTTCTCCAGCTTGTCCAAGTTCATTGATAAAAAGGTTCTCAAAAAGCACCGTAAAGGTTTGATTTGCCATAAACGGGATTTTTATAAGTCCACGCCCAGAATACACACCTGGCGTGCTTTCCTCCTGCAAACTATCCAAAACCACTTCAAAACCTGTAACCTCAATAGGCATTCCTATACGTGCATTACGCATTGGAGTCATATTTGCTAGCGCATTTGTAGGCGTAACCCCACAGACAGCTGCTACAGGTATAAAAGTCGTAAAGGTTACAATGCTAGAAGCATCTCCCAAAAAACCACCTTTTTCTCCTTGCACCCTTGCCTCATAAGTCGTAGCAGGCTCTAAACCCTGATTGATTACTAGCTCATCTGTTGTCGTAAATTCTGAAAACCATTCTAAACCAACACCAACTTTTTTGTATTCCACTTTATAACGGTCTGGTCTATCTAGTGCCGTTCCTACAAAAGCTGACCAATAAACACGCCCAGCCCTTATGCCTTTGCCTTCTGCCTGAATGTTTGCAGGAGCAAGTATTGGTACTAAGGTTTGCCCATTGGCAAGCGTTGGCGCATATGTAAACTCACAAACAGCTGAA
>JAYVHJ010000310.1:0-9979 GCA_043771315.1 Raineyaceae bacterium | reverse complement strand
ACCTCCATTTTATTGTTTTTATTTGGGGATTTACCGCAATTCTGGGCAGAATTGTAACCATTCCTTATGTGGAACTTGTTTTTTATAGAACGCTTTTTGCTGTCATTGGACTTTGGGCTATCTTTTATTTTCAGAAAAAAAGTTTTAAAGTAGATAAAAAAGACCTTTGGAAATTCCTTGCCACAGGAGGAATTATTGCTTTGCATTGGATATTTTTCTTTGGTGCAGCGCAGCTCTCCAACGTGTCTATATGCCTTATAGGAATGGCTACTTCTTCTTTTTGGACGAGTTTGCTAGACCCAATTATCTCTCGCAGACGCATAAGTTGGCTAGAAATTATACTTGGTGTGGTGATTGTAGCAGGGCTTTATTTTGTTTCTGCCACAGAAATAAGTTATACAAAAGGTTTGCTATTGGCTATTATTGCCACTATTTTTGGAACTATTTTTAGTATTATCAACTCAAAACTCATCAAAAAACATAATCATTATACCATTACGTTTTACGAAATGTTGGGCGCATTGCTTGCTGTTATCATTTTTTTACCTATTTATCAATATTTCTTTGCACCAAATCAAACCCTTAATTTTGCCCTGAAAGGCTTTGACTGGATTTATATTGCTATTTTGGCATTTGTCTGTACGGTCTATGCGTATGCTATGAGCGTAAAACTAATGAAAAAATTTAGTGTTTTTGCTATCAACCTTACCGTTAATTTAGAACCTGTTTATGGCTTTGGGTTGGCTTATTTTATTTTGGGAGAACGTGAAAAACTGCCTGTATATCTTGCAGGAGTAACAATTTTGCTGGCGGTATTTGCTTATACTATTTTAGATTGGTACTTTAAGCTCAAAACGCAAAAAAACCGTTCAGAGATTTTGGAGGAATTAAGAGAGCAGGAAAAAGTGAGTTACGAGGTACAAAGTACGAACTACGAAATTAAAAGCATAACACAAAATATTGATAATTAAGTTAGTAAAACGCATCTTCAAAGTGCATTATTTCAGGTTCTTGATTACTTTTGTGCAAAATAGCAATTATATCAAAACGAATATCATTTTGCCAATCCTCTTGGAAAATATATTCGTTAGCGGTACGCAAAAAAATCTTCTTTTTTGTAGCATTAACGCTATTTTCAGGCATTCCAAAGGCATCAGAAGTGCGGTATTTTACTTCCACAAAAATTAAAGTATTCTCTTTTTTGCAGATAACATCAATTTCACCTTTTTTATAACGAAAATTGCGCTTAATTATCTCAAAATCTTGTTTTTGGAGATAATCACACGCAAGATTTTCACCAAAAAGTCCCTTTTCTGTGTGTTTCATTATGTATAAAACTACGAAATACCAGCAAAACGAGCATCAATTTGTTTTAAGGAGATTTCCATTTTTTCCTCAAATTTCTGTTCTTTTTCTTTGAGTGATATTATTTCTTTTTTGAGTTCCTCTGTTTTAGACTCAAATGGTTTAGCAACTGCCCGTCTATCCCAGACAATCAATGCCATCAGCCCAAACACACCAGTAAGAACGGCAATCATTATGAAGAAAAAAATTTCAAAACGCTTGTCTATACTTTTTTCTAAGGCTTTAACCTCGGCATTTGTAACGGCTTGCTGTTCAGATAGTTTAGCTTGTTGTTTAGAAATATCTGCTACTTGTTCAGAAAGTTTATCTACTTTAGCATTAGTAATAGTTTGTTGCTTGATAATTTCAAGAAACATATCTTTATCTGTTTGTGCTGATAGCGGAATGCTAGGTAACACAAACATAAAAATAAGAATGAGTAATAAAAGTATCTTTTTCATACACAAAAATAATCCTAAAATTAGAATATTCCTAATTTTAGGATAAAGTTTATAAAGACCAAAAAATCTTTATTTTTTACTGATTTTCTTGACTATTGTTCCCTCTTTTCCTATTATCTTCAAATAATACAAAGCACTTGGCACACTCTCCAAAGACATTTTGTGGGGCAATCCTTGCGTGGTTTTGTCTGTCAAAATATTTTTTCCTGCCATATCCATCAACACAAAAGTAATATTATTATCTTTGAAAAATGAGTCATTAATATTTTCTGTATTTACTACAAATGCCTCATTTGTAGGATTAGGAAATACTTTTATCTGATTTTCTATCTCTGTATTCAGTGCCGTAGTGGGGTTATTGAAACTAGAAACAAACATAACCACACTATTACTCCAGTTAGAATTAGATGTACTTGCTACAGCAATAGCTCTCACACTATAATAAGTGATTACATCATATTCAATATTCTTATTTTGATAAGTAATAAGAGAAGGAGTGGTAACAAAACCAGTAGTAATAGACGCTTTCCAAACCATAAGATTATTTACGTATGTACCTGTACGTATTTCGTAGCCTTGTGCGTCCACAATAGGCAACCACGAAAACTCCACCATATTAGGATTATTTTGACCAATAGGCACAAATTGTATATTAGTATTTGGTATAGCTAACGGAGCTACTGGAGCAGGCGGAACAAAAACTGCAAATTGCCTATCTATATTACTTGTTAGAGCCACATTTGTAACAATTATTTCATTTGGTGATGTTGTAAGATAGTTGCTTTGTCCTGATGTCCACGCTTGTGGAACTCCTTGCAAGTGTTGTGCTTTTGTAGCAGGCGTAAGTCCTATGGCATCTCCTACATTCCAATTAAATTTAGCATTTAAAATAAGTGCAGTTTGTGCGGTTTCATAAATATTCCAAATATAAGGAACAAACCCCACAGGATTACCCAAACCAACGCCACTAGTAGCCACCACACTTGCGCTAATATTTGCTACTCCGTTTGTGCCAGTAATTATCACAGGGGTATATTTTGCATTTGTTCCAATAGGAAATGGGTAAGCCGTTGCCGTAAGCAAACCATTTCTTATAAGTTTACCATTTGGAGCATTCGTAACAATATAATTATTCGTACCGAAAGTTATCCCAAGTTGGCTACTAGGTATGTTTGTAAGTGTTATGGCAGCATTAGTTATCAGTTTGCCATTGGTAAGCGTAAGCGTGCCTGCAACTGCAATAGGATTATTAAGCGTGACGTTATTAGAATTATTGATTGAAAGCGTATAAAAAATAGGTGAAATGCTTGCACCTTCTATGATTTGCGCACTTGAACCCACCAACATAACAGTCCCATTTCTAGCCACAAAACTGCCATTATTCATCAAATTCTTTTTTAGGGTAATTTGTCTGTTTGCGCCTGCATCAAGTGTAGCATTATTATTAATAACAAGCATACCATTGATAACAATATTATTGGAAAGTGTTTTTGCATTCGTGCCAGAAATAACAAGGTTTTGGTAACCTGCTGTTTCAAACCCTACAAATCCTATAGGAATAGGAAATGCTGTATTTCCTGCAAATACTACAGTCGTGTTGGCAGTAGCAAAGGTATTGTTATTGGTTGCAATGGGAAGGAAATTATTTTTAGCTATAATCTTTGCACCTGCTACTGCTGTCAAATTGAGTAGTGTAAATGCACTTGTAAGCGTTGATTCAAGTAAAAAAGTGCCTCCATTTTCTATATCAACAGAAATACCAGTAGCAATATCCCCCACCAAATTAACGGTTACTGTATGCCCTGTTCGTATGGTTATATCAGCATTTGCAAGTGGCAAACAATTACAAGAAACTGTTAAATTAGGTGATGATGCCCAATTTGCGCCATCTGCCCAATTACCAGAAGCAAAAGAAGCGAAAGTCGTACTAGGCAATGTTGCTGCTAGTGCAAAAATAGCAAAATCTCTATTGATTCCTGTTCCTGCAGGCACAATAGCCACAATATTAGGCGCAAGCAACGTGTAAGGAGTTGTTGAGATAGGTGTCCAAACAGGTGTAGTAGCACCATCAGACTGTTTTACGGTGGTTGTATTAGGTAAAACTCCAACAAGATTGGCAGCATTATTCCAGCCAAAAGTCATAACAGCATTTGTACTACCACTAATGGCAATATTCCAAATACTATTAACACAGGTAGAAAGCGCAGGAATTGTCGTTCCAGAGGCACGCACACCGACTGCTATATCTCCATAATTGATAGTGCTTGTGGTAGTATTGCTGATAGAAAGTGGCGTATAATCCATTAGGGTTGCACTTACAGGAAATACAAGTTCTGTGGTAGTTGCAAGAAGACTCACATTCTCTCTTACTATTTTGCCATTTGGAGATGTCGTAACAATATGATTAGTAAGTCCAAAAGGCGCACCTGCTAATTGCGTATTAAAAGCTCCAGTTAGCCTTATTTCATTGTTATTAGCTACTAACAAACCATCTGTAAGTGTAAGTATTCCTATTATAACAATAGAATTATTTACATTTACTGTATTATTAGCAGTTATTTTGTTGATATTGAGGTTATTGAAAGTAGTAACACCTATAATACTTTGTGTATTAGCCCCTTGAAAAGTAACAATGCTACTTGCGCTAGCGGTAAAAGTGCCATTATTTGTAAAATTACCATTTACATTAAGGTCGCTATTATTACCCATTGTTAATGTACCCATTGTTAATGTGGAGGAATTACCAATAGTAATATTATTGACACTAGCACCTGAAGCTGTGATGTTAATAGTTTGTCCTCCTTCTATAACTACATCATCTGCAGCACCAGGAGTGCAATTTCCGCAAGAAGAGCCTCCGCTAGTCAATGACCATTTATTGGAGGATTGCCAATTTCCAGAGTCTATGCTATAATAAGTGATGCCCCACGCTGTGTTGTTGCTTGCCAAAGTGCATAGCATCAGCAAAAAAAGTACACGCAAAGTGTTGTTTACAAGTATTTTCGTTTTCATAATAAATTTATTTTTGTGCTAAGTATCAAAGGTTTTATATAAGTGTGACACAAAAGTAAGTTTATTATGTTGATGATGCGTTGCGTAATTAGGCGTAAAAGTTACGTCATTCTCACTTTTCTAATTATTGTTAGTTTTTGTTCTTTTCCTAGCCTTTCCACTTCCTTGTTAGGGTGTCCGTTGATAATCAGTATTTTTTTCATTATTTTTTGAGCTTATTGATATTCATCACTTTGATACTTTGATTTTTGGGTAGTCAAATCTTCTATTTTTCAAATTTTTTGATACACTTCGTCAAATGGAATCCTCATTCTCTCGCCCCAAACTCCTTGTTCTTCTCTAATTCCGCAAGAGATAACCATATTTATTTCAGCACCATAGGGTAATTTTAAGATATTTTTCACTTTTCTACTATCAAAACCTTCCATTGGGCAAGTGTCATACTTTTCATTAGCCATTGCCAGCATAAAAGTTTGGGCTGCCAAAGCACAAGTTTTATGCACTACAACTCGCATATCATTTTCAGATACCTGATAAACAATTGGTCTGAAAAGCCCAACAATGTTCACTATAATTTTTCTCAAAATTCCAAAAATTCCAAAAAAATGGAGGTATAAAAAAGGCATTATTTTGCCATAATACATTTTCCAGTTTTTTATTCTTTTTTCTTGTTTTAATTCAGGACTGTTTTTTAATACGTTTTGCGTTTCTAAGTCCAACATTTTTCTAGCTCTTTTTTGGTAGAAATCCTGCCTTGTTACAAAAACTACCATTTGTTGGGCAGTAGTTGCAGATTCTTGATTTAAACAAGCTACAGCAAGTTTTTTTAAAGTTTCTGGATTTGTAATATGATAAAATTCCCACAGTTGCATATTGGAACTGTTAGGTGCTAAAGTTGCTAATTCAATACAATACTTCACTTTTTCTGCATCAATTGGGAGTTTTTTGTAATGTCTTACAGAACGTCTGTAATTGATTATTTCTTTTAAAGTCATTTTATTATGTGTTTTGGTGTTATGAAATTATTTCATTTGAATTAAGCCCTTTTGCAATGAATAATGTTTCTAAAAATGGTTGTGCCTTGCGGAAATTGCGGTGGTGCAAATAGAGGAACACAATATCTTGAATGAATAAAAAAAGTCCTTGCACTACTATTGCCCAACCAAAGCCCAGCCACAAATCTGGATAAGATACATTGCATATAAAACTATGTTCACGTAACCAAACCCCAACCAAAACATAAGCTACATCTATCCCACTATTGAGAAACAACATTTGTTTTACGTGGCTTTGCACCACCAAGCGTTCATACCAACTATTTTTACGCAGCTTTTTATAAAGAGTGTGGTAGAAAAAGCCAATAGCAAAGGCAAAATTCACTATGCCCCAAATGCCACTCATCATCAAAAAATAATAAGCACTCCCTTTCAGTATAAATAATCCTACCAAGCCACCCACACAATTTAAAATGCTCCACAATGCAAAAACAGTCAAATGTTGGCGCAAAATAATCTGAAAACGCTTGTCAAAAGTGTTTAATTTATCAGTATTTAGCAAATCATAACCAATTGGACGTTGGAGTTCTGTAAAAAGAGAACAAACATCATATAATTTCATCTTTTAATACTTTTAGCTTTTTGTACCAAAACATTAGCTTAATATATTCAGAATGTCATTGTACCTAATATTTTTCAAGTTGAATGTTGCATAAATAAAATCTCCATCAGGATAAGTATAAACTGTTTCTGCATAACTTGCTAATTTATAACCATTTATGTCTTTATAATCTCGTAAAGGTGTACTCCATTTGAGTCTTTGAATTGTGCCATTGTCTGCAAGGGCAGACCTGTCTTCTGAAATAAAATTTATCAATTCTCCTTTTTCGTTAAAATAAAGTTCTGCTGAAATAGTGATGTTATTATTTGAAAATGAGGCTTTTACTTTATTTCCTTCCGTTCCCAACCATTTTATTCTTTTATCAATAAGTGTGGCAGGTGCCATACAACACATATCATTGAAAAAAGTAACCGTTTCAGAAATATTCATTTCTTTTCCTGCTGCATACTGCACCCTAAACATAGACAACAACTTTATATCCATAAAAGCAACCCCATTTTTGAAACAATGAAAACCCGCAACAGGCAAACTATTCATTGTTGCATCAAGATAAAACAGCCTTCTAGGCGTTTTGATAAAGTTATATTGTTCTGAAACAAGTGGCATCCACACTTTTTTCTCGTAACTTCTGATTTTCCCCAAAAAATCTACCTTAAAATGGTTTACTATTGGCTTATTCATACAACCTGTATAACGAATGTATTTTTGAACCATCTCTGGCAAATATGTTATTTCTGCTTCTGTGAGGATATTATTTGGCTGAAAATTACTTTCTGATAAACCAATTTTTACTTCTTTTTTATATTCATTTTTGAATTTTATTTGATATAAACCAATAACGGCAATGCTCAAAATAAGGATATTGATAATTGTTCCAAATTTCGCATCTTGCCAGCTATTTATGATAAGTATTTGCGACAAAATCACTGCGACAAAGGCAAAATAAACCCAACTCTCGTTTTTGAAAGTATATAAAGCCATACAAATCAAAAATAAAAACGCTGTAATCAGCCACAAAACGCCCATTAGTTTAGAGATTTCTTTTGTCAGTTGTGTTGCGTTTCCGTAGCCAAAAGCCTTAGTAAAACCTAGAAAATGAATAAGTCCGTGAATAATTGTAACGAAAATAAAAATAGTTTTAAGCATAATTTTGTGATTTTATCCAACAAAAGTAGGTTTATTATTTTTGTAAAGTATTGCGAAATTAGGCATAAAAGTTATGTTGTTCTCACTTTTAGATTTTAACACAAAAAAGCCTTCTAAACTAAGTTTAGAAGGCTTTTTTTGTTAATGTATTTATTTTTTCTTTCCTTTGCCGTTACCATTGCCGTTGTTACCATTATTTCCGTTGCCATTTTCCCAGCCTTTGTGCTTGCCGTTGTTGCCCCAACCTTTGTATTTGCCACTATTGCCAGGTGTTTGCCTAACTACTAGGCAAGAAGATAGAAATAACGAGATACAAAATAAAAATAGTAGTGTACGTGTGTGTTTCATATTTTTGTTTTTTAATTTGTGAATGTTTATTGAATTTAACAAAAAGGCTTTCTAAGGAATTTAGAAAGCCTTTTCTTATGTTATGCAAATATTATGCAAATCTTTTAGAAAGATTTTTAGCCAGTGTCATAATAGTATCTGTATCAGCTTTTTCTAGCTTTCCAGCCTTAAAATTAGCCAAAATAGCTTTATGTTCTGTGCGCATTTGAAGCAAATATTCTTTTTCAAAATCTTTTACTTTATTTACCGCCACACCATCAAGTCCACCTTGCGTTGCAAGATAAACTATAGCTACTTGTTCTTCTACAGAAACAGGTGAAAATTGCGCTTGTTTCAGGATTTCTAAGTTTCTACGACCACGTTCAATAGTAAGTTTTGTAGCAGCATCAAGGTCAGAACCAAATTTTGCAAATGCCTCTAACTCACGGAATTGCGCTTGGTCAAGTTTGAGTGTACCAGCCACTTTTTTCATTGATTTAATCTGTGCATTTCCTCCCACACGAGATACAGAAATACCCACATTGATAGCAGGACGAATACCAGAGTTAAAAAGATTTGACTCCAAAAATATCTGCCCATCAGTAATAGAAATTACGTTGGTTGGAATATAAGCAGAAACATCACCCGCTTGCGTTTCAATGATTGGCAAAGCAGTAAGCGAACCGCCACCTTTCACTTTTGAGCGCAAAGATTCTGGCAAATCATTCATAGCACGTGCAATATCATCTGATGCGTTGATTTTTGCTGCTCTTTCTAGCAAACGAGAGTGCAAATAAAATACATCACCAGGATATGCCTCACGCCCTGGAGGACGGCGCAAAAGCAAAGAAACTTCACGGTAAGCCACCGCTTGTTTAGAAAGGTCATCATAAACAACCAAAGCAGGACGACCAGTATCACGGAAATATTCACCAATTGCTGCACCTGTAAATGGCGCAAAAAACTGCATTGGCGTTGGGTCTGACGCAGTTGCTGCAACTACAACTGTATATTTCATTGCACCTGCTTCTGTAAGTGCTTGTACAATTTGTGCCACAGTAGAGGCTTTTTGTCCGCAAGCTACATAAATACAAAAAACTGGGTTACCTTGCTCAAAATATTCTTTTTGGTTGATAATTGTATCTAGTGCAACAGTAGTTTTACCAGTTTGGCGGTCACCAATGATTAGCTCACGTTGTCCACGACCAATAGGAATCATAGAATCAATAGCTTTGATACCTGTTTGCAAAGGCTCATTTACAGGCTGACGGTAAATAACACCAGGTGCTTTACGCTCCAATGGCATATCAAAAAGTTCACCATCAAGGTCTGCTCCACCATCAATAGGAACGCCAAGCGTATTTACGACACGCCCAACAATGCTTTCACCAACTTTGATGCTCGCAATTTGTTTGGTACGTTTCACAACATCACCTTCTTTTACTTCCCCAGCACCCAAAAGTACCGCACCTACGTTGTCTTCTTCAAGATTTAGGGCAAGAGCTTTTAAGCCGTTTTCAAATTCTAGGAGTTCTCCCGCTTGTACTTTTGTTAGTCCATAAATACGAGCCACACCATCACCTACTTGCAATACAGTGCCTATTTCTTCTAGTTCAGCTACTGTTTTGATGTTGGAAAGTTGCTCTCTTAGGATTGCAGAAACCTCATCAGGTCTTACGTTTACCATATAATTATCTATAAATAAGAATTATGTTTGTAAAATTTTGCCACAAATGTAGCATTTTTTTTGAAGAAATTATGTTTTTTATAGTTTTTTTAAGGAATATTTTTAGTAAATGGCATCATTAAAAAATTATTTAATTATATTTATTACATCTAAAAATCATTTTTTTAGATATTGTTTATGAAATATACTTAATGCTATTTTTGTATTTTATCTGATTTTTTATTACAACAGAAAACTAATCAGAAATAAGATTTTTATTAATTTTCCTTGTCATTTTTTATTTTTTGATGATGTCCTACTTTTGTCCTACCTATTTTCTGTTTATTTTTAATGCTTTTGTGGTTTGTACTACTTTTGTCCGTACTGAAAATTAGGTAACTACTCC
>JAYVHJ010000309.1:0-7153 GCA_043771315.1 Raineyaceae bacterium | reverse complement strand
AAAAACCTTTCTACATTAATGTAGAAAGGTTTTTTATTTGAAATTATTTGTATTTGATCTTCGTACTTCAAATCTCGTACTTATTTTGCTAATACTTGTTTTATTTTTTCTGCGGCATCTTTCAAAACTACTGCTGAAACAACTTTCAAGCCGCTTTCATCAATTATTTTTGCGCCTTCTGCAGCATTTGTGCCTTGCAAACGCACAATAATAGGAATATTGATGTCGCCAATCTTTTTGTATGCTTCTACAACACCGTTTGCTACTCTGTCGCAACGTACAATTCCACCAAAAATATTGATAAGAATAGCTTTTACGTTAGGATCTTTCAAGATAATTCTAAAACCTGCTTCAACCGTTTGTGCATTTGCTCCACCTCCTACGTCCAAGAAATTAGCAGGTTCACCGCCTGAAAGTTTGATAATATCCATTGTTGCCATAGCAAGACCTGCGCCATTGACCATACAACCAACATTTCCATCAAGTTTGACGTAGTTTAGCTCATTCTGACTAGCTTCCACTTCCAATGGGTCTTCTTCCGTAATATCACGTAAAGCAGCCAAATCTGGGTGTCTGAAAAGCGCATTATCATCAATATTTACCTTGCCATCAACTGCCAATATTTTATTATCAGAAGTTTTCAAAACAGGATTTATTTCAAACATAGAAGCATCTGTATCCAAATAAGCCATATAAAGCGACTTAATGAAGGCTACCATTTCTTTAAAAGCATTACCATCAAGCCCAAGTGCAAAAGCCAATTTTCTTGCTTGAAAATCTCTAAGACCCACACGAGTATCAATAAATTCTTTGATAATCTTTTCTGGGTGATGTTCAGCCACTTCTTCAATGTCCATACCGCCTTCTGTGCTGGCAATAATGACATTTTGTCCACTTGCTCTGTCAAGCAAAATAGACATATAAAATTCTTTTATGTCTGACTCACCAGGATAGTAAACGTCTTGTGCTATCAAAACTTTGTTTACTTTTTTACCTTCTGCGCCTGTTTGAGGCGTAATAAGTTGCATTCCTATGATATTTTTGGAGATTTCTCTCACTTCATCATAATTTTTAGCAAGTTTTACTCCACCACCTTTTCCTCGTCCACCAGCGTGGATTTGGGCTTTGATAACAAACCAAGTGCTACCTGTGAGTGCATTGACCTGACGTGCTGCGGCTACGGCTGCCTCAGGCGTGTCTGCGACAATGCCTTCTTGCGTTCTTACACCGTATTTTTTCAGAATGTCTTTTGCCTGATATTCGTGTATGTTCATATATGATAATTAGATAAAATGATGCAGCAATTTAATAGAAATATTTAGATAAATTTAGAATAATTTTCTTTATTTTAGTTTATTTTTGATTTGGTGTGTAATTGCACCTAAATAATTGCTAATTTTTAATTAAATTGATAAATTAAAACTCACGTTTTGTATTTAATCACACATCATTAGGCTTCTATCAATTCTGGCTCAATGCGCAAGTTTTCAATAATGAATTTTTGGCGTTCTGGTGTGTTTTTCCCCATATAATATTCCAATATTTTAGGAATATTAGTATGTTCTTTCAAAATAATTGGTTCTAAACGGATATTTTCACCAATAAAATTAGAAAATTCATCAGGAGAAATCTCCCCAAGTCCTTTAAAACGTGTTATTTCTGGGTTTGTACCTAATTGTTTGATAGCTCGTTGCCTTTCTTGGTCTGTGTAACAATAAACAGTTTTTTGTTTGTTTCTCACCCTAAAAAGTGGTGTATCAAGCACATACAAATGCCCATTACGTGCCAAATCAGGGAAAAACTGCAAGAAAAATGTCATCAAAAGTAGTCTAATGTGCATTCCGTCAACGTCAGCATCTGTAGCAATTACAATTTTATTATAACGCAAACCCTCCATTCCATCTTCAATATTGAGGGCGTGTTGCAACAGATTAAATTCTTCATTTTCATAAACAACTTTTTTGGTCATATCAAAGCAGTTGAGTGGCTTTCCACGCAACGAAAAAACAGCTTGTGTCTGCACATCACGTGCTTTTGTGATAGAACCACTTGCAGAATCACCTTCCGTAATAAACAAGGTTGTATCAAAATGGCGTTCATTTTTGACATCTTCTAGATGCACACGACAATCACGCAGTTTTTTATTATGCAAATTAGCTTTTTTTGCTCTGTCGTTGGCAAGTTTTTTGATGCCTGCAATGTCTTTTCTTTCTCTTTCAGACTGCAAAATACGTTTTAAAAGTGCATCAGCCGTAGTTGGATTTTTGTGCAAAAAATCATCAAGATTTTTCTTCACAAAATCATTGATAAATGAGCGTACAGTAACCATAGCAGGCGCACCCGCAATATTTGCACTGTCTGGAGTCATTCCAATAGAGCCTAATTTTGTTTTGGTTTGTGACTCAAAAACAGGTTCTTGCACCCTCAAACTAATTGCACCAATAATGGAAGCTCTGATATCTGAAGCCTCAAAATCTTTCTTAAAAAACTCTCTAACAGTCTTCACAAGTGCCTCACGAGTGGCTGCAAGGTGTGTTCCGCCTTGCGTGGTATATTGCCCATTGACAAATGAATAATATTCTTCACCGTATTGATTTCCGTGAGAAATAGCCAATTCAATATCTTCTGCTTTTAGATGAACAATTGGATAACGCAAACTTTCTACATCAGTTTTACGCTCCAAAAGGTCAAAAAGACCATTTTTAGAAAAATATTCTTGTTTATTGAACATTATTTTTAGTCCAGCGTTCAAAAAAGCATAATTCCAGATTTGGTCTTCTAAAAATTGCGGAATAAAATTATAATTCTTAAAAATGGTGTTATCAGGCTCAAAAGTAACAATAGTACCATTTTTGGCAGTTGTTTTTTCAATAGGACAATCATTTATGAGTTTTCCTTGTTCAAATTCAGCAATTTTAGTTTCTCCATCTCTGATAGATTGCACCTTAAAATAGCTAGAAAGAGCATTTACGGCTTTCGTACCCACGCCATTAAGTCCCACAGATTTTTGAAAAACGCTAGAATCATACTTACCACCTGTATTTATCTTAGAAACGCAATCAATGACTTTCCCAAGCGGAATACCACGCCCATAATCACGCACTGTAACTCGCTGATTAGTAACAGTTATTTCAATTTGTTTGCCGTGTCCCATCACGTATTCATCTATGCAGTTATCCATTATCTCCTTCACAAGCACATAAATACCGTCATCTTGCGCAGAGCCATCACCTAGCTTGCCTATGTACATACCTGGGCGCAGGCGTATATGCTCACGAGGCTCTAGTGATTTTATGCTATCTTCATTATAATTATTTGGTTCTTGTGCCATTTGAGGTGTTTTTTTGATATTTTTTTAGAGATTTCTAATATTATTTTTGCAAAACTAATGCTGTTGTCCGTAAGATTTTTGAGGAGAAAGAAGAAATATTTTGATTTTTTACTCTTTTTCTAAAATTTTTATCCAATTATTAAACCTAGGGCATTTTTGTCTGATGTTTTGAAACTAACTTAATCAATTGAAAGTATCTTTTTTAGGGCATCTTTAATTTCTTCTAAAATTTCGTTATTTATTTCGCCTATTTTCCTTACAAACCTGTCTTCTGAAACAGAGCGTATTTGAAAACAGTCTGCAGAAGAATCTTTGCTAAGATTGTTTTTTGAGTTTGTAGAGATTTTTACCATCCAATTTGCAACTTGATAGCGGTCTTTCCAATCTGTCAAAGGTATAATTATTCGTAGAGGTAATTTGCCAAGTGCATCATCATTGACAATAACGGCAGGGCGTATTTTCTTGATTTCTGCACCAATGGTGGGGTCTAAATTAATAAGCCAAATTTCACTTTGTTTCATAAAAATTTTCAAAATCAAGGTTAGTGAAAATAGTTAATTCTTTGTCATTTTTATAGTCTTCATAAAGATTTTCAGCAGCATTTCTCATAGAATTACTTATTTCTTGCCTTCTAATTGATTTCAAGACCTCTTGCACAAGCCAAACTTTTTTATCAAGTGTTAGGATTTCTATTTGTTGCACTATCTCTTTGGTATTCATAGTTTTATGTAGTTAAGTTCTACTTGTTTTTAATTTTTCCTTAAATAAATTCTTTTCCTTTTTTCTTTGCTTCTGCTACAAAATCTTTTACTCTTTGTTCATCTTCTTTCTTACAAATCATCAAAACATTATCATATTCAGACACAATAAAACCATCTAAATTACTGACAACCACGAGTTTGTCTTTATGTGTACGTATGATGCAATTAGTAGTATTTTCCAAAATAGAATGACCAGAAACCACATTTTGAGCGTGGTCTTTTTCTGAAATTTCGTACAAAGATTTCCAAGTACCCAAATCAGACCAACCAAAATCCACAGGAATAACATAAACATTATCTGCTTTCTCCATAATGGCATAATCAATAGAGTCACTTTTGCACATAGAATAAACGGTATCAATGGCATTTTCTTCTTCTGGCGTGCCAAAATGATGTTTTATGTCTGTAAAAACTTCCGCTAATTCTGGAGCATATTTTTCCATTGTTTTGATGATAGTTTTTGCACTCCAAATGAAAATTCCTCCATTCCAAAGATAATCACCACTTTTCACAAATTCTTCTGCCATCTCTGGGGGTGGTTTTTCAGTAAACATTCTAACTTTTTTGAGCGGAGAACTCAAAAGCCCCATTGGTTTTTTCAGTCCACGTTTGTTGTCGTATTGAATATAACCGTAGCCAGTGTCGGGTCTGCTGGGTTTGATGCCCAAAGTTATCAAAATCTCTTTTGTTTCTGCACTTTGGAGTGCTTGGAGTGCTATTTTCTTAAATTCTTCCTCTTTCAAAATAATATGGTCAGCAGGTGCAACAATAATATTAGCATTAGGATTTATTTGGCTGATTTTGTAGCAAGCATACGCCACACAAGGGGCGGTATTTTTGCGTGCAGGCTCTAGAAGTAGCTGATTATCAGTAATAAATGGGATTTGTTCTTGGATAATATTTTTATAATCTTTATGACTTACAATAAAAATGTTTTCAGGCGGACAAACGCCCTCAAAACGTGCTACAGTTTGTTGTATAAGGGTTTTCCCTGTTCCCAAAATGTCGTGAAATTGCTTTGGATTGTTGGTGCGGCTGAAAGGCCAAAAACGTGTGCCAATACCACCAGCCATAATGACAACGTAGTTGTTTTGAATGTTTTTCATAGATGTTTTTTTGTTTGGTGGCATTTGATTTGTCAAATGCGGGTTATCAAAAGCTGATTAAATGTTGTTTAAGAATAGACAAAAATAACGAAAAAACATAGCTTTTCCAATTGTAAATAATTATGAATTATGAATTATGAATTATGAATGAGTGCAATAAACTGATAATCAATTAGTTAAATACAATAAACATTTTTGATTTGTTTGTGTTTTGTATTTGATTTCACACCTTACACTTCACACCTCAAAAAGATGTCAAAAGTTGCTTTAGTTTTTCCCCATCAGCTTTTTAAACACGCAGATGCTCTCAAACACGTTGAAACTGTTTATTTGGTAGAAGATGAGTTGTATTTTTCTCAATATAAGTTCCACAAACAAAAAATTATTTTGCACCGAGCTTCTATGAAATTTTATGCTGATTATCTCCAAGATAGCAATTCTCAAAATGCTAAAAAAGTTGTTTATAATGATTTTAAGAAGAGTTTGGGTACTATTTTTCAAGAACTTACCTCAAAAAATATTACAGAAATTCATTATACAGATACAACTGATTTTCTGTTGGAAAAACGGTTGGAAAGACTTGCTAAAAAATATGAAATAACGCTTATACGCTATGAAAATCCCAATTTTATAACCTCAAAAGATGACATAAAAAGTATGCTAAAAGCTGATAAAAATTATTTTATGGCTTCTTTTTATATCAAACAACGTAAAAAATTAGGTATTTTGTTAGAAGATAGCTCGCCCATAGCCACGCCTGTAGGAGGCAAATGGAGTTTTGATACAGAAAACCGCAAAAAAGCACCTAAAAACCTTTTTATTCCTGCAAACAAAATAATCACAGAAAACAAGTATGTCAAAGAGGCTCAAATATATGTTAATGAGCATTTTAGCACAAATTATGGCATAGCTAAAACTTTCAATTATCCTACTACTTTTGAGGAAGCAGAAACAGTTTTAGAAGATTTTTTGCTAAATAAATTGCGTCTTTTCGGAGATTATGAAGATGCTATTTTACAAAATGAAAGTTTTTTATTTCATTCTTTGCTTACACCTGCCCTAAATATTGGTTTACTTTTACCTCAACAAATTATTGATAAAACACTTGATTTTGCACAACAAAACGACATTCCACTGAATAGTTTGGAAGGATTTATTAGGCAAATTATTGGTTGGAGAGAGTTTATTAGAGGAATTTATGAGTTGGAGAGCGTAAAACAACGTACCACTAATTTTTTTCAGTATGACCGCAAAATCCCAGAAAGTTTTTGGAAAGGAACAACAGGCATTGTGCCATTTGATGCAATGATTAAAAAACTGGAAAATAATGCTTATACGCATCATATTGAGCGTTTGATGATTGCAGGAAATTTGTTGCATCTCTGTGACTTTGCCCCAAATGAAGTTTATAAATGGTTTATGGAGTGGTACATTGATGCTTACGACTGGGTAATGGTGCCTAATGTATATGGTATGAGCCAATATGCTGATGGCGGACTTATGACCACAAAACCCTATATTTCAGGCTCTAATTATCTGATGAAAATGAGTGATTTTCCAAAAGGAGAATGGCAAAAAAACTGGGACGGCTTGTATTGGCGTTATATTTGGCAAAATAGAGAGATTTTTGCTAAAAATATTCGTATGAGTTTGCCTGTAAATCTTATCAAAAAAATGGATAAAGACACACTAAAAAGACATTTACACAATGCAGATACGTTTTTAGCTAATCTTTCTTAGGTACGAAGTGGGAAATACGAAGTACGAAAAAATGAATTTTATTGTATTTTCGTACCTCGTACTTCAAACCTCGTATCTATTTTTTCAGCGGAATAAGCAACTCTTTGCCCTCATAAACGTCCAAATGTTCATTTCTGATGTTGTTGGTACGGATAAGTTCTAGCCTAGTAACCTCATAAAGTTTAGCAATATCATCTAATTTTTCCTTTTTGAGG
>JAYVHJ010000308.1:0-7919 GCA_043771315.1 Raineyaceae bacterium | reverse complement strand
CGGATTTCTACGGCAACATTAGTTGAGCCAGAATTAGCAAAACTTGGCGTTCCACCAAAAATAGCTAAAAGTTGGTCAGAAGTGCTTTCTGTAATGTTTCCAGCAATCAAATCTGTGGCGTGTTTGTATAAAACTGCTCCAAATAATCCCTTTTCAATCATTTGTTCCATTTCCAAACCATTTTCATCAAACAAATACGCACTACTTCCAGTACCATAAACGCCCCCTTGAGAAGTGCCATTAGGTGTAGCAGGCGCATAAAAATTATTGCTTGCTTTCGTAATTTCGTCAAACCAGCCATTTGCACCCTCCAATTTGCCCTTATAATAAAGTGTTGCTAGACTTGCTAGGCTTGGATTTCCTGTCGTGAAAAGGTTGTCCAAATTAGCTTTAGTCATTGAATTGATAATATTTCTACCTTTTTTTGCCTCTGTCGTAAGTGCCACAAGTTGATTAACTACATTTGTTTGCGCTGTAGTATTTGCTACAAATGTAGTATTATTATAGGTAGTTGGAAGCACAAGCGCAGGAATAGGCTCATCTTTTTTACAAGATGAAAAAACTAACAAAGTGCCAAAAATGGCGGTTTTTAGAGAATTTGAAATGGTTTTTGAGATGTTTTTCATTTAATTATATTGATATTGGGTTTAACCTTATTTTTATTTATTTTAATTATTTGTAATGATTCTTAATAGTGGTGCAAAACTACATCTTATTTAGAACACATCCAAATAATTTGAATATTATTTAGAAAAATTCTAAATAATATTTGCTCGTTTTATCAAAATAAAAATGTATTTTATTGATAATCAAATGATTATAATATAAAGCATAGGAGTCTGACCAATTTTAAAAAGGGATTATGGTCAGACCTTCATTCCATTACGGTACAGACCTTAATCTCTTTTTAAAATAGCGTATAGTAGCAAAAATAAAAGGAAATAAAATTTGGTAGTTAGTGTTTTTTTCTTACCTTTGCAGTTCTTTTAATGAAAATGAAAGAGATAAAAGTAAAACAATAAAAATAAAAACATAGTAATATAGTTTGTAAATATCAAAATAATGAAAAAAAATCTGCATCCAGAGTACACAGATGTCGTTTTTTGGGATATGACAAGTGATGTGAAGTTTATGTCACGCTCAACTGCCAAGCCAAAAGATACCATAGAATTTGAAGGAAAAACTTATCCTGTTATCAAAATAGAAGTAAGTTCTTACTCTCACCCTTTTTATACAGGGAAAAATATCCAACTTGACTCTACGGGTCGTGTGGAGAAATTCAACCAGCGTTTTGCTAAAAAAGCAGCCGTTAAAAAATAGGTTTTATTAAATTAAGGTTATTACAAGATTATTTTTAATAAAAAGTCTTAAAATAACCTTATTTTTTGTCTATTACTTAAAAATACTAAGATGAACAACGAAGAAAATAAAGACCTTGCGCAACACAAGGACGAAGTCGCAAAAGTTGCCCCAAACGCTTCTAATGAAGATGTTTCTAACGAAAATACACAGGAAATCTCTTCTGAAGTTTCAGTAAATCCTGAAAATACAACTGAAAATGTTGTTGAAACCGTTTCTGTTGAATTTGTTTCTGTTGAAACTGTTTCTGGTGAATTTATTTCTGTTGAAACTGTTTCTGTTGAAATCATTGCAGAAAAACAAGCAGAAGAAGCACACCAAAATGCACCTGCAGACACACACAAAGATTATTCTCATCTTTCAAAAGAAGAGATTTTGGCACTTGTGGTGCACTTGCACACAGAAAAAACTTTGTCTAACAACGAAGTTCAAAAAAATTATAACCTTATTCGTCAAATCAAGCCTGTTTTTGACGAAATAGTAAACCACGAGCGTGCAGAAGAATTAAAGAAATTCATTGCAGAAGGCGGCGTTGAGATGGATTTTCATTTTCATCAGGACGAAATAACAAAGAAATTTTATAATGTAGCGGGTGAAGTGCGCAAGCAACATCACGCCAACATTCAGAATGCAGAAAATAATAAGGCTAAAAACCTTAAAGCAAAGCAAGATTTGCTAGAAAACCTCCGCAATATCATCAGTGGGCAGGAAACTGAAAACACTTTGCAACAAGTTAAACAACTTCAAAAAGATTGGAAAGCGGTAGGAGAAGTGCCACAGGCTAATTCTAACGAACTTTGGAAAAGTTATACGGCTCTTATGGACATTTATTATAGCAACGTGGGCATCTCTCGTGAGCTAAAAGAACTTGACCAAAAGAAAAATCTTGATACAAAAATTGAAATTTGTCAGAAAGCAGAAGCACTCGCAACTGTAAGTAATGAGCGTTTTAGAAATGCTATCAAAGAACTTAATATCCTTCACGAAGAATACAAACACGTTGGACCAGTTCCAAAAGAAGATAAAGAACCACTTTGGGAACGCTTTAAAATAGCTTCTGATGTGCTTTATGCACGCAAAAGAGAAATTGATGAAGTGCAAAGAGGTGAGATTTTGGTTAATCTTAACAAAAAAATTGCGGTTTTGGATAGAATTTTGCCTTTCAAAACTTATCAAGGTGCGACCATCAAAGAATGGAATGAAACTACACAAGATGTACTTGCTATTCAAAAAGAATGGGACACAACAGGGTTTGTACCAAGAGAAAAAGCAGCAGAAGTTACGAAGAATTTTTGGGCGGGTCTTAAAACTTTTTTTAAGAATAAAAGTGATTTCTTTGCAAAATTAGATGCTGTACGTCAGGAAAACCTTGATAAAAAAACGGCTCTTTGTGTAAAAGTAGAAGAACTTGTTGCCAACGTAACGCCACAAACAACAGAAGAAACAGCAAAAATCTTGAAGAAATTGCAAGATGAATGGAAAACTATTGGTGCAGTTCCTGAAAAACAAAGAAACACTATTTATGACCGTTTTAAGGCTGGTTTGGATAAGTTTTTTGAGGCTCGCCGCAACCAGTTGGATAGCAAAGATATTGAATTTAAGGGAAATCTTGATGCTAAAAACGAAGTCATCACACGCATAGAAGCCCTTGACCCTGCGCAACTTGCAGGCGTAAATGGAGAAGAACTTATCAGCAAATTTATTGCAGAGTTCAAAGCTATTGGTTTTGTGCCTATTAAACTCAAAGAAAAAGTACAAGAGAAATTTCATGAGGCACTTACGGCTATGATTGCAAAAATTGAAGGTATTTCTGCCAATGAAAAAGATGGACTTGCCGTTAATATGGAAATTCGTTTAGCAGGTGGAGATGGAAGTGTGCGCAGTTTGGAGCGTAAAGAAGAGGCAGTACGCAAACGTATTTTTGAATTAGAAGACGAAATAAGCACTTTGAACAATAATTTGGGCTTTTTTGCTAATTCTAAAAATGCCAATGAAATGAAAGCCACTTTTGACGAAAGAATAAAAGCAGCTACCAAAGATTTGGAAAACTTCAAAAAACAATTAAAGCAAATCAGAACTGCAATAAAATAATTGTGAGTTGATTTGCCAACTTTCCAAAATTTTTAAACTTTTGGAAAGCTAAATGAACAAACTCCTAATCTTTTCAAAGATTAGGAGTTTTTGTTTTTATAGAAATATTTGTTGTTTTTTCTTGTAAATAGGATATTTTATAGTTACTTTTGTATGAATATTTAGCACCAAATCAATACCAATAATGAAAAAAATATTTTACTTTCTCTTCTTAATGGCTATGATAGCCATTCAAACGCCTGCAAAAGCAGTTTTGGTAAATATACCAGATGCTAATTTTAGGGCAAAACTGCAAACTCTGTATCCTGCTTGTTTTGTAGGTGCGCAAATGGAAACTACGTGTAGTGGGGTTACTTCTGCATTTAGTCTAGATGTATTGCTACTTAATATTGCTAATTTAGATGGTGTGCAGTATTTTACCAATTTGCGGATGTTAATCTGTAGAGGGAATCTACTAACTGTTTTACCTGTTCTACCCTTAAGTCTAACATTTCTAGATTGTGGTTTTAATCAACTGACTAGTTTGCTTACTTTACCTGCGGGTTTACAGAAGCTATATTGTTTCCATAATCAACTCACTACACTGCCAGTCTTACCTATTGGTTTGCAAGATTTAGAATGCTATAACAATCAACTCACAAGTCTTCCCTCCTTGCCAGTTAGTTTGATCTTAGGGTTGCGTTGTGAGAATAACCAATTAACAAGCTTGCCAACTCTGCCAGTTGGTTTAGTGCGAATGTCGTGTTTTAATAATCAACTTACGGATTTGCCTATTTTACCAGCTACCTTAGGATTTTTATCTTGCTTCAATAATCTCTTGGATTTTTCTGATTTAGAAGCCATTAACCTAAGTTTCTCTACTATCTATGATTATAACGCCAATCCACAGACGTACAATATTTTACCTGCCACGCAATCAGTAGGTACAAATACTACTCTTACCATCAATGGCGTTATTGGTGGTTCGCTTAACGTATATCAATGGTATAAAAATAATGTACTTATCTCTGGAGCTACAAGTGCCACCTACACCAAAACAAATATTACAAACACAGATGCAGGAACGTATAAGTGTGTGGTTACGAGCAATTATGTAGGCACAGGCACTACTACAGGCATTACTATCACAAGTAGTAATGTGGTGGTTAATATTATTACTTGTTCTACTATTGCCATCAGCCCTGTTAATTTGCCAAATGGTATTATTGGTACTGCCTACTCCCAAACCGCAACACAAACTGGGCTTACTGGTACGCCTACATGGTCTATAAGTATGGGTAATTTGCCTTCTGGTCTTAGTATTGCGCCTGCTACTGGTGTTATTTCTGGTACACCAAATGCAACTATTGGTACATCAAATTTTACGGTTAGTGTAACAAATGGCATTTGTACACAAACCAAAATACTCTCTATTGTGATTAGTTGTCCTATTATTCCCATTACACCTATTCTTACTACTATACAAAACTATGTAGTAGGTATTGCTATTAGCAATATTACTTTAAGCGCAAGTGGTGTGGTGGGTGCTACTACTTATACATATGCAGTTACAAGTGGGAGTTTACCTGCTGGCATTAGCCTTGCATCTGGAATAATAAGTGGTACACCTACAACATCTGCTGTTTCTGGTATATTTACTATTACAGCTACTGCTAGTATTGGTGGTTGTGTTGGTACCGCCATTTATAATTATGCCGTACTTTGCCCTCCACTTTTATTTGCTAATGCAACTGCGGTAAATGCAACTGTTGGTACACCTTACATGTTAAATGCAGGAATTACAGGTAACACACAACCCACTATTTATAGTATTTCACCTGCATTGCCTGCTGGTTTAATTTTTAATACAAGTACTGGTGCTATTTCTGGTACACCATTTACACCTGTTGCATTAACGACATACAATGTTGTAGCCACACAAGGTACTTGTATAGCTACACATGATTATGTTTTTGAAATCTATCCTCTAGTCAAATTTATACCTACAACGCCCACCACTACAATTGCTATAATAGGAACTCCTTACAGTCTAAATGCAGGTGCTACTACTACACTAGGCACACTTACTTATACCGTTGCACCTGCATTACCTACTGGTTTGTCAATTGATACAATAACTGGGCTTATTTCTGGCACGCCTACAATAGTGACGGGTACTACTAATTATGTTGTAACAGCACGTTTTTCTGCTAGTTATTCTATAAGTAAAACTTTTATAATAACTATCAACGAAAACCCTACCACCTCAATAGACAATTCTCTTTCAAATCAAATAAAAGTATCTCCAAACCCTTCTAGAGGTGACTTTAGTATTGATTTTGGTAGTATTGATATGAATAAATCTCTTGTACGTGTGTATGATGCGCAAGGGAAAACTGTTTTTTCTTCTAAAAATAATACTAATTTAATGACTATTTCGCTTGAAAAATTTGCTAATGGCATTTATTTATTAGAAGTGCAAACTGAAAAGCTAAGAATAATAAAAAGATTAGCAAAGCAATAAATAGCCCTCAAAGTAACTTCACGAAAGTTTCCAACTATTCGTGAAGTATTTCAGTCTTTATTTTTTGAAATCTCAATGAAAAAAATATATTTAATTTCCCTTATTTTCAGTCTATTTTTTGGAGAAATTTTTGCTCAAAAATCTCCTTCAAAAGTTCCTCAAAAAGACAAAAACGATATTTTAGCGGTTTTTGCGGTGCAAGAAAAAGGCTGGAATGAAGGCAATTTGGAAGCGTATATGCAAGGCTACGAAAAGTCTGATTCTCTCAAATTTATTGGTAAAAGTGGTATCACTTACGGTTGGCAAAATACATTAGACAACTACAAACGCAGTTATCCAGACAAAGCAAGTATGGGAACACTCCGTTTGGAGCTTGTCAGTATGGAGAAAATAGACAAAAAACATATTTTTGTTGTAGGAAAATGGGAACTCCTAAGACCAGAAAAAACTAATCTCAAAGGCTATTTTACGCTTATTTGGAAGAAAATAAATGGGAAATGGCTCATTATTGCAGACCATTCTAGTTGATACTTTGATATATGATGTATGACATATGATATATATTTTGAAAACAAAAAGCACTATTTTTAGTTATATTCTCATTAAGTACCTCGTATTCATTCACAATTCACAATTTAAAATTCACAATTAAAGATGTTTGGACTATTCAACAAAAAAACAGAAAAAGAAAAATTACAAGAAGAATACAAAAAAATGCTTGAAGAAGCACACAAACTTTCTACCAAGGACAGGCGTGCCAGTGACCAAAAAACCGCAGAAGCAGAAGAATTGATGCAGAAAATTTTACTAATGCCCTAACAAAAGATACGAAGTAAGAGGTACGAAATACGAATGTAAGTTTAAACTAAATTCAACACTAAAAAGAATAAAAACTGCAATAATAGCACTATCATTGCTATTTTGCTATTTTTTTCAAAAGGTAAATACCTAAAGATTATCAGCAAAAAAAAAGAAATAAGCCACCAAGCCACATAATTTTGTACTGGAATTTGTGGCTCGTCCCACGCCCAAAAATGGTATTTTATGGCAATAGGTTCTATCAAAAAATCTAAAAAAGTCATCACACTCGCTCCTAAGGCTATTTGCAAGATTTGATTTATATTAAACCTTGCACAAAAAACACCCACCGCATAAATCAAAACCAACCAATTTAGTCCAATAATTGGCGGAACTTGCAGTATTTTGATGCCTAATGTGGTTTGATAATGGTATTTTCCAAAGATTTTGCCTGTTTCTACACCCAAAACCTCCACAAAAAAACCTGCAAAAGCTGTAAAAATCACAAAAAAGACAAAATATTTATTCCAATTTTTATGGAATAAAAGCACTACAAAAGCCGTAAAAATCAAATTAAAAGGCACTAAAAATTTAAAGACTTCCCTCGTAATATCCCAACGTAAGCCAATAGCACCCGTTATATACATTGAAATTAGTAAGAAAACAGTATTCTTTTCTGATAAAAAATAATTGTTTCTAATATTTTTTAAAATATCACCCATTTTTTAAATATTGTCAAAATAATATATAATAGTTTGATTATCAATTTATTGTATTCATTCACAACTCACAATTCAAAATTCACAATTTCTTATTAGTGCAAATATATTACTTTCGTATCAAATATTTTGTTTAATTTGTGAAATAAAACTAATCTAACCCATTTAATTTCATTTAAACCTACTTTAATCTTATGGATATTGAAAAAAAGTATATGTCGCAAGTGAAAAATCAAAAAACTTTCATTGATTTAAGTGTCAATGGAGAGTCTAATTTTGGTTTTATTGTGGATTTTAATGATGAATTTCTGATATTTGAAACCTTTGATACAAACGGCATTCCTGATGGTATTACAGTCTTTTTTAGGGAGGAAAGTAACATTATCATACGTTGGGGTGGCAACGAAATAACGAGTACAGAAAAAGTGCTTGACCATACTCGCAGGCTA
>JAYVHJ010000307.1:0-9516 GCA_043771315.1 Raineyaceae bacterium | reverse complement strand
GATGCTCAATACATTATTTGCAGTCGTAGTGGGACACTACGACTAGGTTTTACGAAAATAAAACCATACACTTCAACCCAAGTATCTAATTTAGTAAGTTAAACGCCAAAAATGCCATTAAATATGCCAGAACAGTCAAATAAATCAATTGAATAATAGGATATTTCCAACCTTTGGTTTCTCGTTTCACTACTGCAATAGTACTCATACATTGCATAGCAAAAGCATAAAATAACAACAGAGAAACACCACTCGCAAGTGTATAAACAGGTGTGCCATCTGATTTGCGTTGTGCTGCCATTTTCTCACGAAGTTTGGTTGTGTCGTCTTCTTCTCCAATACTATAAATAGTTGCCATTGTACCTACAAACACTTCACGAGCCGCAAAAGAGGTAATAAGTGCAATCCCAATTTTCCAGTCATAGCCTAGCGGTTTGATAGCTGGCTCAATGAATTTGCCCAAATGCCCCGCATAAGAAACTTCTAATTTTGCAGAATTAACTTTCATTTCTAATTCTTTTTCTGGCAAATTAGCAAATTTCAAACGTGTTTCTTTTTCTGCAATTTCTGCACTATTTCCTGGCGCAAAACTTGCCAAAGCCCATAAAACAATAGAAATAGCAACAATCATTCTGCCCGCTTCCCACACAAAAGCACGCACTTTTTCAACAATAGTAATACTTACATTTTTCCAACGTGGCATTTTATAAGTAGGCATTTCCATTATAAAATAGCTTTTTTGGGTGGTTTTGATAAATATTTGCATCACTATTGCGCCCAAAAGTGCCATAATAAAGCCTAAAAGATACAAACCCATCATTACAAGCCCTTGAAGACCAAGAAAACCCCAAATTTTCTCATCAGGAATGACCAGTGCAATAATTATAGTGTAAACAGGAATACGTGCAGAACAGCTCACAAGTGGTGTTACAAGTATAGTAAGCAGTCTTTCTTTATAATTATCAATGCTACGTGTTGCCATAATAGCAGGAATAGCACAAGCCATTCCAGATACAAGTGGCACAACACTACGCCCATTTAAGCCAAATTTGCGCATTACTTTGTCCATCATCATCATTACACGTGTCATATAGCCACTTTCTTCCAAAATGGCAATAAAAGTAAACAGAATAGCAATTTGCGGAATAAAAATAATCACACCTCCAATACCTGCAATAATACCATCTGTGAACAAATCTGTCAAAATACTTTCTGGTAAAATCCCCTTAAAAAACCTCGTAACAATGCTTGTACCTTCTTCTATGGCATTCATTGGATATTCTGCCAACGCAAAAACCGCCTGAAAAATCAGAAATAAAACGCCAAAAAATATCAAATATCCACCAACTGGGTGAAGTAAAACCTTGTCTATTTTAAGAGATAAATCAACAGCATTTTTATTTTTTTCATCTTTTTTTGTTGATTTGGAGATAATTTTATCAATTTTTTCATAGCGTTCTAGCGTTTCTGCGGATTGCATTTTGGGACTAGAAAAAGCATACTGAATAGAAAGTTTTTGTAGTTTTATTTTATTTTCTTCAGAAATAAAATTAAGTTTTTCGTAGTGATGCAAGTACATAAGTGCCAAATAATCACTTGAATAATTATCTCTATCAACTAATAAAAAATCTTTCTTAATTGTGTCCAAAAGCTCTTTAGAAAGGCTATCAGGCTTTGCAAAAGGCGTTACAGCAACGAGTTTTTTATCTACATAAACCTCTGGAAGATTACTAAGTTCTTCTAAAAGTGGGTTTATCCCTTCTTTTATACGTGCATTGGTGAAGATAATTTTTGTCTGAAAATCTGCTTGTAATGCGTCTAAATCATATTTTATACCTGCTTTTTCAGCTATATCACTCATATTAAGTGCCAAAAGTGTAGGAAAACCCAAATCTTGAATTTGGGTAAAAAGAAGCAAGTTTCTTTTGATATTAGAAGCATCAGCCACTACTAAAACCGCATCAGGATAATCTGGTGATGTTTTGTCAAGTAAAACATCTAGTACAACTTGTTCGTCTAATGATTTGGGATAAAGGCTATAAGTTCCTGGTAAATCAATGATTTCAAGGGTTTTATCTTTTATTTTGAGTGTTCCAATATGTTTTTCTACAGTTACACCTGCAAAGTTGCCAACGTGCTGATTTAAGCCTGTCAAAGCGTTAAAAATAGATGTTTTCCCTGCGTTTGGGTTGCCTATAAGTGCAATTTTCATTTTTTAGAGAAGGGAATAACGGTAGGAATATTTGCCAAAATGGTAGCATTAGCAGTTATCTGGAGAGCATTTTTATCTATTTTAAGTACAACAATAGTAGCAGCTTCAGCCTTGCGCATAAGGATTTGGTAGTCTGGTGTACGTATGCAAATAGGGTCGCCAAGTGGCGCAATTTGCACAAGTTCTACTTCCATATTAGGCAAACAACCCATTTCTAAGAACTTCAAAGACATTATTTCATCTTTAAAAGACTGAATAATTGCTTTCTCTCCCAATTGTAAATCTGCAAGACTTTTGAGCATTTTGATTGATTAAATGTAATTCTTAACCACCCTAGCCCCTCCTTAGAAAGTTGGGGGACTTTTTGGCAATTTTTATTTAGACTGATTTAAAATAGCCTCGCAAGTTACATTTTATCAAAAGAAAAACAAAATCCTAACCAAGATTTTTAGGATTTAAAGATTTTAGGATTATTTGGCTTGTAATTTGAGGATTTTGAAACTCCAATTGTTTTTGCAAAAATCTGTATTAAAAAAATCCTAAAAATCTTATAATCCTTAAATCCTAGTCATTTTTTTGTAGAGAGGAACGGTACTACAAGGCTCACCAAACATCAGACTAGCTACGTGTGGACGCAATAAACGTGTAAGTTCTACATAAGCATAAGTAGGAATGGGAATATTGCTACAACCTTTAATAACAACTTTTTTATCTTTATATTCATTAATATTGATAGTAGCTAATTTGCGTTGAAAGAGACTTTTTTCCAAATCTTCCAAATTACCAAAAATAAAATAATTAGCCACATTTTCTAAATAAACTGCCAAAAGCATATATGCCCAAGTTGGTACAATGGCATCAGCAGAGCAGATAATAGCTACATTTTTATCTTTGTAGATGCTCCAGTCGTGGTTTTTCAGAAATTCTCTAAAATCTTTTTCTTGTAAAATAAGCTCTTGAAAAAGATTTTGTTTGAAGTCGTAGATTATTTGAGGTCTTTGGTCTTGCCATTCTTCCAAATCAATGGTAATTAGGCTACTTTGTGCTAGTTTATTGATAATTTCTTCTTGCATAATATTTTTTGAATGAGATTTGATAAGTATTGAGTAACTTTTCAGAATACAAAGGTACTATTTTTTAAAGTCAAAATAGTTTTTGACTTTAAAAAATAGTAATTTTGACTTAGTTTTGAATTTCCTAAAAACCCTTTTTATTCCCCAAAAGTGCTTTCACAACAAGATTTTTCAGAGAAAATAATCACTTGGTACAATGCAAATAAGCGTGATTTGCCTTGGCGCAATACCCAAAATCCGTATCATATTTGGCTTTCAGAGATTATTTTGCAACAAACACGAGTAGCACAAGGGCAACCTTACTATGAGCGTTTTGTAGAAAAATATCCAACACTGCAAGACCTCGCAAATGCACCCACAGATGACGTTTTGAGGCTTTGGCAAGGCTTAGGTTACTACTCTCGTGCCAGAAATATGCACGCTACTGCTAAATATATTTTTGAAGATTTGCAAAATATCTTTCCTTTGGATTACAAAGCACTTCTTTTGTTAAAAGGTGTAGGAACTTATACCGCTGCTGCTATTGCATCTTTTGCCTATAATGAGCCTGTGGCGGTGCTTGATGGCAATGTTTTTAGGGTTTTGGCGAGAGTTTTTGGAGAAAATACAGATATTTCTAGTCCTGCAGGTGCGAAAGTTTTTAGCAAATTAAGCAACGAAATGTTAGATAAAACTAATGCAAGTCTTCATAATCAGGCTATTATGGAATTTGGAGCATTACAATGCACGCCCGCAAAGCCCAACTGTATGTATTGCCCTCTCGTGGGCGAGTGTGTGGCTTATGCACAAGGAAAACAAAATATTCTTCCCATAAAAAATAAGAAAATAAAAGTAAAAGAACGCTTTTTTGATTATTTTGTTTTTGAATTTGAAGGCAAAATAGCACTCAAAAAACGCTTTGATAGTGATATTTGGAGCGGTTTGTATGATTTTTATTTGGTGGAAAACTTAACCACCCCCCTAGCAACTGCTAGTCCCTCCTTAGAAAGTAGGGGAGTTATGTCCCCCTCCTTAGAAGGAGGGGTTAGGGGTGGTTTTGATGAAAATAATTATTTAGAAGATGCTTTTTTGAAAGATAATCTTAGTTATTTTTCTATCAAAAAACCTTCAAAAACATACAAACATATTCTCACGCATCAGAAAATAAAAGTGCGTTTTTTTGAAGTCAAAATAAAAGAAATCAATTACAAAATAGCTTCTATACTGGTTTTTTATGATTTGGAAGAAATAAAAAATCTCCCAAAACCTATTTTAATTGCAAATTATTTGGAAGAATATTATTTTTGATTATCTTTACATAAAAATAAATATTCAGTAATTTATTCTCAATAAATATTCAATCAAAATAAACAAACAAACTATTATGGCAGGCGTAAATAAAGTAATTTTAGTAGGACACGTGGGCGCAGACCCAGAAGTACGTGATTTGCCAAGTGGCTCATCAGTAGCTACTTTCAGTATTGCAACATCAGAAAAATATAAAAATAAAGCAGGTGAAGTAGTTGAACAAACAGAATGGCATCGTTTAGAACTTTGGGAAGGGCTTGCCAAAATTGCACAACAATATGTCAAAAAAGGAAGTCAGGTGTATGTAGAAGGCAAAATTAAGACAGAAGAATGGGTGGACAAAGATGGCGTTGCTAAGAAAGGTATCAGAATTCGTGTCAATACAATGACTTTATTGGGTAGTGCAAGTGGAAACAACAATAATAATACTTCAAACACAAGCAACGAACCAAAACAAGCAACCGCAAATGAATATGTTTCAGACAATTCTCCTGCACCTGATGATGATTTGCCCTTCTAAAAATAATTTTCAGTTTTCAAACCTTCAAAGTCTTAAAGATTTTGAAGGTTTAGTTTGTTTTTATCTTTTCCAGTAACTATATGAAATTTATTTATACTATTTTCTTGTTGATTTTTCCAATATTTCTTGGCAAAATTTCTGCTCAAAACATCAATAGTGCCGTTGGCGCACGTGCTTTGGGTATGGGAAATGCTACCGTTGCCCTGCGTGATAACTGGGCGGTTGGTAATAATATTGCAGGTATTGCAGAACTAAAAGAACATAGTGCCGCACTTTCTTATCATATTCCGTTTGGACTAACCAATTTTCAGACTGTTGGCATTGTTGGCAACTACGTCATCAACGAAAAAAGTGGCTTAGGACTTAGTATCACACGTTTTGGAGATAAAACTTATAGTGAACAACGCATTGGATTCGGTTATGCTCACAAACTGAGTAATGTAAGCATTGGCGGAAAAATAAACTATGTGCAAGTAGCTATAAATGATGGTTCTGTTGGTCTTACACAAGGAAAACGTGCTGCTATTGTCTTTGAAGTTGGGGGCGTAATGGATATTTCTGAAAAACTTGCTTTTGGTTTACACGCATACAATGTGAGTACCGCAAAACTGCGTTCAGACAATGGAGAAGACCGTTTACCCATTATTTTGAAGGCGGGCGCATCTTGGAAACCAATTAAAAAACTGTTTGTTAATGTTGAGGTAGAAAAAGATGTAGATTTTAAACCTAATTTTAAGTTTGGACTTGATTATGAAGTGGCAAAAACTGTCTGGGTACGCACAGGACTAAATACTTTGCCTCAAACCAACTCTTTTGGCATTGGTTTTTCTCCCAAAAACCTAAAATTTGATTATGCACTTGTTTTGGCTACAAAACTAGGACTTACCCATCAGTTTTCTTTGGTTTATTTGTTTAAAAGCAAAGAAAAAGAAGCAGTTACAGAATAATTGTGAATTAGTAGTTTTCAACTCTCCATTCAAGGTCAATCTTATCTAAATCTGCATCAGGATAATTGATTTCTTCCTTGCTTACAGTTCTTTTAAGTGGGTCAAGGATTTCCCAAAGCGTTTCATCAATTTCTGAAAGATTGGCTTTTATTATTTCTTTTAATTGTGCTTGTAGATAATGGCTATAGTATAATCCAGTTGAAAAACCTTCTGACATTCCTGTTTTGGAAAAAGCTATCTTATGAATATTCTGTCGGAAACTCAATAAATTCCCAAATAGCCACTTCATATGAATAAGATTATTATTTATATTGTTCTTAGAACCTGGATACAGTTCCTCTATTTTTAAAAGGACTTTTTCTGATAACTCCTTATCTGCCCCTTCCTCTCTATCACGCAAAAACTCCCCATCTAAAACATATTGAAGATTAGTTAATCTATCTAATTGTTGCCTTCTATTGAATGTAAGCCCATCATACTGATATTTTATTTCAATAAGTGGATTTGCATATTTTTTTGTCAATCCAAATGCGTCCAATAATACCTCTATTTGTGCGAGCCTAGTTGTTGCGGGCTTATCATTTTTCACATCTGGGAAAGCCCACAAGTAATTGTAGTCTAAAATCTTGTGTAGTAAATCTTTAGCTGTCATAGTTTTTCTTATTTTATATATGCCTAATTATCCAATTCCAGCCCCAAACGCACTCTCAATTCAGCCAATAGGGGATATTTTTCTGTAAATAAGGATACTTTATCTGTTACACTTATTTTTACTTCTTCTATTACTTCTGCAAGTTCTGCTTGCATCAAAATAGTATCATTTTGCAAAACTTCTCTTAAAAATGATGTCCATTCATTCCTAGACGCATTAAAAGTAAGCATCAACAAATTACTTACTACAAAAAAAGTAATTACATTTTCTTTGATTTGCGTTTTTGAATTAAGGATAATTTGTTCTTGCGAAAACTTTTCTCTTTCCTTAATAAGCCTTTTTAGGGCATTCTGAATATCATTTGAAGTAAAATTTTGTTCTCTTGTGCCAATTTTTTGGATTTCTTTTAAGATTTCTTTTATCTCTTGTGGCGGATTTTTGATTTCTTCTACTATTTCATTGTGAGAAGGAACATTAATAGTTTTCTTAAAAACAGGTTTTAAAGTGGCATTTGAAGTATTATTTTCATTGCTATTTATGGTATTTTGTGCCGTAACTGCACCATTGAGGGCTGCTACGGCATTACGCTTTTTTACGGTAATTTCCTCTTGTGCTAAACGTGCCAAATTGATTGCTTTGTTGATATGCGCCATTTTGAGTAAGGAAAGCTCCACGTGTAAGCGTTGATTTTTGCTAGATTTGTATTGAATATCACACAAACCAACAATATTCATAGCTGAAATAAGGAAACTCATTGTAGCCGCTTTGGACTGTTGCAAATACCTGTCCTGCACATCTTTAGACACTTCCAAAAGCGTTATTGTGCTGGCATCTTTGCATACAAGCAGGTTACGCAAATGCTCGCAAAGCCCAACTGTAAACAAATGACCATCAAAACCTTTTTTTAGTATTTCATTGAAAATCAAGTAGCTACCTGCCACATCTTCCGCCATTAAGGCATCAGTTATTTTAAAATAATAATCATAATCCAAAATATGCAAATTTTCTATTGTTTTTGCATACGAAATGGCATTATTAGAAGAAAAAGTAACAATCAAATCAAACATAGAAAGTGCATCTCTAAGTCCTCCGTCTGCTTTTTGGGCAATAAGTCTTAGTGCTTCCGCTTCTGCGTTGATGTTTTCAGCAGTCGCAATTTTGGCAAGATGCGCCGCAATATCATTGACTTGAATCCTGTTAAAATCAAAAATCTGGCAACGAGATTGTATAGTCGGAATGACTTTGTAGCGTTCTGTGGTTGCCAAAATGAAAATGGCATAACTTGGTGGCTCTTCCAACGTCTTCAAAAAAGCGTTAAAAGCAGCATTTGAAAGCATATGCACCTCATCTATGATATAAATTTTATACTTTCCTAGTTGTGGAGGATAGCGCACCTGCTCCACAAGGCTACGAATATCCTCTACAGAGTTATTAGAGGCAGCATCTAGCTCATAAATATTCAAAGATGCGTTATTTTGAAATGCCGTACAAGAACTGCACTCTCCACACGCCTCTCCCTCGCTGGTGAGCGAAAGACAGTTGATAGTTTTAGCCAAAATACGGGCGCAAGTAGTCTTGCCCACGCCACGAGGACCACAAAACAAAAACGCCTGCGCCAAATGGTTGTTTTGGATAGCATTTTTGAGTGTAGTCGTGATATGCTCTTGCCCCACAACTGTATCAAAAGTAGCTGGGCGGTATTTACGAGCAGAAACAACGAAATTTTCCATACACAAATTTAGTATTTTTTTGGAGATTTGGAGAAAAATATTTTGGAAAATAGAAATATTTTTACTATGTTTGGGCGAGGGTATAGGTTAGCAAACTACCAAAAACATTAACAAACTACTATGACAATAGATATTGCAAAAGAGAATAACTATTTAGACTATCAAATTAGTCAAGCAACAAAATGTGAAGGAATAAATAATTACATAAACCAATTTAACTGGTATTTAACTCCATTCCTTTATGAAGATCAGTACATACGAATTAAAGAACTTGAGGATACAAATACAGGAAGTAAGGATAGTGTTACAAATGTAATCAAGGATACTTTATTTGATAAAAGGCATCTTGCAATCTATATGGAGGCATTTTATAAGAAACTACCTTACATAAAATATTTTTCATTTTTAATTGATCATGGAATTGTATTGTATCTACAATGTGATTATGCTGGTGCAATTAACACATTTATCCCTGTAATTGAAGGCATAATTCGTGGCTACCTAAAGACAAAGGGAAATCATAATCCAAAATTTGCTGACTTGAATAATTCATTTGATCTAATGAAAGCAGATATAATTGATAAACATATTACAAAATACCAAAATGAAGGCTTGACTATAATAGACTATTCTCCATTAATTCAGAAACACAACATTTACTTGACAAAGTGGTTTTCGTTCATAAAAGATTTTATGACAAATGGGATGTATCTAGACACAAGAATGGGAACTCCAACAGACTATTTAAATAGACATTTAATTCTTCACGCACTTACTAATGATATTTATTATTGTTTTAGCAATGCAGCTAAAACCTACATATCAATTCAATATTTAGGTTGGATTTTTATTCAAATGACTGATGGATTTTCTACAATTCCAAATATACCAAACAGTGACTTTTGTGATAGAGAAACTACATATAAAGAAATCAATAGTTTTGCTGAGAACAATTTAAACAAGTTAAAAGAGAAACTTTATACATCACATTCACAATATGACCTTAACTCATATTTTAAATAGTCAATAGTGCATTTGTTATCAGGTGGAAACACCTGACAACACAAAAAAAGGAAGACTTCGCTCAAAGCGAAG
>JAYVHJ010000306.1:0-1639 GCA_043771315.1 Raineyaceae bacterium | reverse complement strand
GAGAACAGACGGAGACAAATAAACTCAAACAAAAGTAAAAAAGTAGGATAGCAGGACGCTATCCTACTTTTATTTTTTAATTCAAATTTTTAGATAGTGTTTGGTAAATACATTGCAAAATTATTGTAATTTTGTGCAATTCAATTCAACTATTTTTATTATTTCAAAAAAATATTAGTGAAAACCAACGACGAATTACCCAAAAAACCTAAAAGACCTGTAGGCAGACCCTCCCACGTTACCACACACAAGATAGAGCAAATCACTATCTCTAAATCTTGTATGGAAACATTAAATATTGGCATCTACGAGGCCCTTATTCTTGATGTAATCTACCAATATCAAAAGCACGAAAAAGTAGTAAAAGGCTATTGTTTGGAAAGCAAAAAACAAATAGGTGCTGACCTTCAATGCACCGAGATAACAGTTATTAAATATTTAGATGGTTTGGAAACAGCGGGACTTATAACTCGTAACCAAAATATCCTGTGTGTTACACAAAAATATCTGTTGGCATTAGTTCCAGCGTCAAATATGCAGGAATAATAAGGGCTTTTCCCTCGTAGCTTTTGGCATCAATAGGAAAATCAATGTCGTTGATGTCCGCAAGCATAAGACTGTACCACGCAGGATTTTCAGCTTGTGGATAGTATTTGGTGGCTATTTCGTCCAAAAATTCACCTTCTTTGACTGTATGTAGCCTGTACTCACTATTTTCAGGAATTACTGAAAAAGGACGTTCTAGGGTCGTTGTGTTGTCAGGGAATACCGTTATCCTGCCATTGGCATACGGATTATCTTTATGCAGTGTGAGTTCCATTTTTGAGGTTTAGTTTAAAATTTTTATACTTAATTGATACGTTTTGAATTTACATCATATTTAGGTATTACTTTCTTTTCTTCTGTTTTTGCACTACCAACTTGCTGATTTTGAGGCACACCAGCAAGCGCACCAGTACCTGTACCACCTGCACCGTTTTTATTGATAGCATTTTTTGATAATTCTAGTGTCGTGATGTACCCAGAACTAGAAATATTGTGCTTAATTTTCTCTATGTACCAGTTCCCAGCGTGCATTTTTGCCACGCCCGCCATGGTGATTATCTCGTCTGCAAGTAGCGTGGGGTCTCCCTCAATAGTGAGTGTCGCCACAAGTACCTTTTCTGAATCTCCTTTTTTCTTCTTATTGGCTTTATTTTTCAAATGGTCCAAAGAAGTATTAGCAGAAGGCATACTGTTAGTGGTTTCAGTAGGTTTTACCGTTTTTGCAGCGTTGAAAGTGCCTGCTATTTTTACGGCATTGACATCATATTTCATCACCGTATTACCTAATTTAGTATTATCCTTAGCAGTTTTGTCGTTTACGTCTGCGACCTTTTTCACGCCAGAAAGTGGGTCAAAACTTGCTACTTTAGCATTATTCCCGCTACTTTGTTGTGTTGTTTCTTTGAGTGACGGTTTGAAAGAAATTATATTTGACTCACTATTTTTATCTTGGTACACAAAAAGCCGTTTGGGTGCTTTTTTCAGGTCCAGTTTATTAAGAGTATGTTTAGAAACTATTTCTTTTTAAAAGTGATTTAAAATCATACTTATAAAAGCTAATTTTATCATCACAACGGCATTTTCTGTTTTTTTC
>JAYVHJ010000305.1:0-8272 GCA_043771315.1 Raineyaceae bacterium | reverse complement strand
TGATGTTTAGCTTATACGTTACATAATGCTCTTAATCTGCAATTTTTCTTTTATATGTTTTTCCTCAATATTTCTCTTAAATTTGCACAAAGATAAAACAAAACTACTTCTCCAAAAACAATGACCAACAACCAAATTATAGCACTTTTAGATACTTATGCAGACCTTTTGGAGCTACACAACGAAAATGAGTTTAAAATTCGTAGCTACAGAGCTGGCGTTTTTCATTTGGAGAAAACCACCCAAAATATAAGCCAACTTTCTCTAAACGAACTAAAAGCACTTCCAAGTGTAGGCAAAAGTATTGCTGAAAAACTAAACGAAATTAACCAAAATAGTAGTCAAAATACAATAGGCTCTTTTCTTGATTTGGATAATATCCTCAAAATCACACCAATAGGACTTTTAGACATCTTAAAAATAAAAGGAATTGGGACGAAAAAAGTACGTGTTTTATGGCAAGAACTTAATATTACGACAGTAGAAGCCCTATTTGAGGCTTGCGAGAACGACAAAGTAGCAGAAGTCAAAGGTTTTGGAGAAAAAACACAAGAAACAATAAAAAATGGACTTCTTTTTATGGCGTTTAGCTCTGAGAAAAGTCTATACAATGATGCAGAAAAATATGCTTTACAACTTGAAAAATACATTATTGCTAGCGGTTTTTTTGATATGCACAGTTTTGCAGGGCAAATTAGGCGCAAAACAGAGATTGTGGATACTGTCGTGATGCTTGTGTGTCCGCCCACACCTGCAAATATGCACGAAGTATTAGATAATTGTGATTTTATTGAGAAAAACAACCAAAAGTCGGGCGTATTTGTGTGGAGAGGGACTTTTAAAGAAAATTCACAACTCAAAATTGAGGTTTATTTTGCCAATCAAACAGATTTTTATAGTAGGTTGTTTTTGCTTACAGGCACAAATGAGCATCTTTCTCACTCAACAGAAAATGGAAAAACATTACTCCAAATAGCTTTAAACCAAACTTTTGTAGTTGAAGAAGATATTTTTATAAAAGCAAATTTGCCTTATATTGCTCCAGAACTGCGTGAAGGACTTTTTGAATTTGAACTTGCAAAAAAGCCAAATATGCCTGTTCTTATCACAGAAAAAGACCTCAAAGGCAGTCTCCACAACCATTCTACGTATAGTGATGGCAAAAATACGCTCAAAGAAATGGCTGATTATTGTCAAAGTTTAGGTTATGAGTATCTAGGCATCACAGACCACTCAAAAGCTGCTTTTTATGCCAATGGACTATCAGAAAAGCGTGTGCAAGAACAACATACAGAAATAGACCTTTTGAATGCCCAAAACCCTCATTTTTACATTTTCAAGGGAATTGAGGCGGATATTTTGAATGATGGGAAACTTGATTATGATACGGAAACGCTAAAAACCTTTGATTTTGTGGTTGCCTCTATTCATTCTAATCTCAAAATGAACAAAGAAAAAGCAACAGAACGCCTAATAAAAGCCATTGAAAGCCCTTTTACAACTATTTTGGGACACCCAACTGGGCGTTTGTTATTGCGTAGAGAAGGTTATCCTATTGATTTTCATAAAGTTATAGATGCCTGTGCTGCTAATAAAGTAGCTATTGAAATCAATGCACACCCTTTGCGCTTAGATTTGGATTGGCGTTATGTACATTATGCGCTTGAAAAGGGCGTTTTTATTGCTATAAATCCTGATGCTCACGACATTTTAGGCTTTCATAAAACGCAGTTTGGAGTAAATATTGCTAGAAAAGGTGGACTTTATAAGGAAAAATGCCTTAATGCCTTCTCAAAAGAAGAAATTAAAGCATTTTTTCAACAAAAAAAATAAAAAAGTAATTTTCCACCCTAAGAGTGGAAAATTATTGTGTCAAACCACTCTGAATAACATCAAAAACCTTTTTCTTGAGCATTTCTATGTCTTGCAAAGTCAAATCTTTTGTAGGGATTGGTTCGTGGATAATAATTTTCAACTCGTGCCAATTTGGTAAAAATCTTCCATCATCTTTGAGCAAAATCCAATTATAAGGAAAACTCACAGGCACAATAGGAACGCCATTATCTATGGCTATGCGGAATGCGCCCTCCTTAAATTCTGACATTTTTGGCGGTTGCTTGCTAATAATGCCCCCTTCTGGGAAAATAACTAAACTTTTGCCTTCTTTTACAACATCATTCATCTTCACCATAGAACGGTACGAACTGATTTTGCTTGCTCTATTCACAGAAATATGCAACCTTTTGAACATTGCGCCAAACACAGGAATTTTCCCTAATGAGTCTTTTCCTACAAAACAATGCTTTTGATGTACTACAAGCCCCATTGCGACAATATCCAAGTAGGAAGTATGGTTGCCACAAAAAACATAATTTTGATTTTTAGATAAAATACCTTTTCTTTGAATACTGATAGGAATAAAGCAACAAAAAAAATAAATTCTTGCCCAAATTTTGTTCAAAACATAAACGCCATTATGCCATTTTTTACGACTGTTGAGCAATAAAAAAAATGGGAAAAAAAGCAACAAAGGAACAAAAAAACACGTTAAACACCAAAAAGTATATAATCTTCTAAGAAAAAACATAAAAAATAAAGAAAAAAAAGAATATTAAAAAAAAAAAGTAAATTTTATTCCCAAAAATAGTGTTTTAAAACTAAGATTTCATATTTTTGTGAATATTCTTTTTTTATCAAATTCCAATTCCAATTATCCTTCACAATTTAAACATAATTTTTTATGAATACTGGACAAAAAATTCTTCTTTCTTTCCTTGCTGGCATAAGCGTAGGAGCAGTTGCAGGCTTACTTATTGCGCCTGATAGCGGAAAAGAAACACGCAAAAAACTAGCTAAAAAAGCAGGTGATATCAAATCTAGCATTGGTACACAAATGACCAAACTTACAGATAAGGTAAACGAACTTACCAAAAAAAATGAGGCTAATAAAACTGTTGAAGCTACAAAAAATGCTTAAGAAAAATGTTTGAACAAAACATCTGAACAAAATGTTTAGACAAAGGCTGTTTTAAATATGCTAAAAATACCATTTAAAGATAACTTTGAAAATATTTTTATGTAAAATTGTCAGATAAAACAAATAAAAATTATCTTTGCATAATAATTTTTATAAAATGTTTTGTAAAAAATTAAAATCAACTTCAAAGCCGTTTCTTTGGTATTTCTAACAAAAATTATATGGAATCTAAAACAATAAACAAAATTGTCAATTTGACAAGCAACCCTACTGCAGACCTCACAGAAATACAAACTTTCTTGCAAGACGGCTGGAAAATCAAAGAAATTCACGCCAACTTGGAACAAGCGGGAGGAAAAAATCTTTTATATATGACCTTTACGGTGACAAAATAAATTATTAATGTAATTTATAATATTGATAAAAACTTACTTTAAAATCTTTAAAGTAAGTTTTTTGTCTTAATGTATGGTAATAAGAGTGGCAAAAATTAAAACAAGCTATTTTTAACGGCAAAGAATAGAAAAGCAACTAGAGAAATAAATATTACCCATACTCACCCACTTATTGATTTTTCACAAAGAAACCTAACAATAATTTCTGTATATTTGTCACAGAAATAACCACTCCACAACTACCAAAATGTTTTATATTCTTTCAAAAACACTATTTTATGTATTGATGCCTATTTTTTGGATTATATTTTTGCTTTTTTATGCAATTTTCACCAAAAATGAAAAAAGAAGAAAAAAAGCCATTATAATCTGTATAGGAATATTATTTATTTTTGGTAATCCTGCGCTTACCAATGAAGCATTTTTGCAATGGGAAGTACCACCTACGCCTATGGCAAATGTAGGCACTTACGAGGTTGGGGTAGTACTTACAGGTGTGCTAAATGTGCATAAAGTCCCCCACGACCGCACTTATTTCAACAAAGGAGCTGACCGTATTACCCACACTTTGCAACTATACAAAAATGGGAATATCAAAAAAATACTTATTTCTGGTGGGAGTTTTCAGCCAGAAAAAGATGAAGACGAAGCCCAAGACCTCAAAAAATTTCTTTTACTTGCTGGCGTACCTGAAAATGCTATTATTTTGGAGGATAAATCTGCTAATACACGTGAAAACGCTCTTTTTTCTGCCAAAATCCTAAACAAAGATTTTCCTAATCAAAAATATTTAATTATTACCTCTGCTTTTCATTTGAGACGTGCTTTGGGTTGCTTTGAGAAAGCAGGGATAAAAGCTGATGGATTTGCTACCGACTTTTATAATAGTGATAGAAAAACAATTAATGCACTTTCTTGGCTTGTACCAACAGAAAAATCTTTGTATTATTCCTATATTTTAATTCACGAATGGCTTGGATATGGCGTTTATAGAATAATTGGATACAGTTCTTAATGTGTTTGATTAAATACAAAATTATCCTTGTACGACTGCTGTTTTCAGAATATCTTTAATCTCCTCACAAGCACATTCGTAGCTATGTGTAACATCAAATACAAGTCCAGCTAAATCTTCTTGGTTGATGCCATTCATAGCATTTTTTTCAATTTCAAGAAGGATTTTGCTTGTGTGATGTATGCCAAAAGTGCTGAAAGTAGATTTTAATTTGTGCGCAAGACTTTCCAGTTTTGACAAATCTTGTGCTTCTTGCGCCTTTTTAAGCATTTTAATATCTACTTTAAAATTTTCTGTAAATATTTTGAAAAGCTGTTTTAAAGCATTGGGGTCATTATTGAGTAATTTGTTGAGATTATTAAGGTCTATTTGTTGATTTTGAGGCGCATTTTGCCTCAAATCTGTTGTTTTGGGTGTTGTTTCTGGTAATATTTGTTGTGTTTGTGTTGCAAATTGTGCAATGACATTAAAAAGTTCATCTGCTTGAAAAGGTTTCGTAACCACAGCATTTATACCCATTTCTAATGCTTTTTGTCGTGTTTCTTGGAAAGCGTCTGCTGTTAGTGCTATGATTGGTATGCTATTTTCTGGCGCAAAAAGTTTGGTACGAATATATTCTGCTGCCTCAAAACCGCTCATTTCGGGCATTTGCAAATCCATAAGTATCACATCAAAATCTTGTTTAGCCATTTTTTCTAACACTTCTACGCCTGTATTAGCTATTTCTAACACTACTTGCCATTCTGCTAGAATTTGTTTTGCGACAAATTGGTTAAGCAGGTTGTCTTCTGCTAGCAAAATCCTCATTCCCTTTAAGCTAATTTGCCCTTGTTTATTATTTTGCATAATGTTTTCTGAAACAATTTGTGTGGTGTTTGCCTTCAAAAATGGCAATTCTATGATAAAATTACTTCCTTTTCCTAGTTCACTTTTTACATAAACACGCCCATTTTGTAGTTCTACCAGTTGTTTGGTAATAGCAAGCCCCAAACCTGTTCCTTGAATTTTCTTTGCTTTGTCGCTAAAAGCCTGCGTAAAACTCTCAAAAATACTTTCTTGTTGTCCAATAGGAATACCTATCCCTGTATCTGTAATAACAAATGTTAGTACATCAAAATTCAAATTTTCTTCTAAACTTTCTTCTAAAACATTTACTGTAAGTGTTACGCCACCTTGATTGGTAAATTTAAAAGCGTTGCCAAGCAAATTAATAAGAATTTGATTAAGGCGCAAACGGTCTCCTTTGACAATTTTGGGCATATTATCTGCCATATTCACGTTAAAATACAATTTTTTCTCTTTCGTTGAAAAAGAAAAAACTCTTTCAATGTCTTTCAATAACTCAAAAAGGTCAAAATCTTTCTCTTCCAAAGAAACTTTGCCCGCTTCTATCTTAGAAATATCTAATACATCATTGATAATCCCTAGCAGGTTTTCTGTGGAAGATTTGACAGTTCTTAGGTTTTCTCTTGATTTTGCAGACAAATTATCCTGCAAAACAATGTTGGTAAGCCCCATAATCACGTTCATTGGCGTTCTTATTTCGTGGCTCATATTAGACAAAAACGCAGATTTTGCTTTTGCGCCTGCTTCTGCTTTTATCTTTGCCTCTTTGAGTTCTTCTTCAAAAAGTATTCTTTCTGTGATGTCTTGTGAGAAAATAGCCAGCCCTGTAACCTCTGACAAGGCATTGCGGATAGGATTATGAAATATCTCATAATAAAGTGTTTTGTGTTCGTTTACACGCACTTCTTCCACCAAAACAAACTGCTCTCCTTGCAATGCACGCAAAAAATTAGTTTTCATTCTCCCATTAAAAATAGCATTTTCAGCTGGACAAACGCCAATAGCAATATCAATACCATAAATAGCTTTCATACGTGCCTTATGCGTAGGATTGAAAGCAATATAGCGCAGTTCTGTATCTAGGGCAAATATAATATGTGAGGTACTTTCTAGGATAGCATTGATTTTGCTATTATTTTCCTCAATAAGTTGTTCATTTTTCTTTCTATCTGTGATGTTTCTGACAATAGTAACCACGCCACCATTTTCGTGAGCAACCATTCGTGTTTCATAAGATTTACGAATACCATAAAGATTATTATTGATATGTTCAAAAGACTGTGGAAACCCTGTAGATGTTACTTTTTGTATCATTCGGAGCATTTTTATAGCTACTTCTTTTGGCATAACATCAATAACATTTTTGCCTACAATATCTTCAATAGGAGCTATCAAATCTGTGTCATTATCCGCTATTATTTTTTGATAAGTGCCTTCTTTGTCAATCATAAAGATATTATCAGGAATAGCTTTGATAAGTGCTTTGTTGTTGGCTTCACTTTTGCGTAATGCTTGGTCTGTCAAACTGCGTTCAATGATAATAGAAAGGGTATTTTTGGCACTTTCCAGCACTTCCAAATCTTTGTTAGTGGGTTTTTGCTCACTATCATAATAAATAGTAAGCACACCCAAAACCTCGCCATTACTTGCAAACATAGGTAAAGCACAACACGCTTTAAAATGATGATTTTTAGTTGTTTCTTTATAATTTTCTTCAAAATCACTTTTATCAATACTTTCTATAATAGTTGTTCTTCTATTAAAAACGGCTCTACCAGAGGCAGAGGCATTTATTTCTATTTCTGTGGCTTCTAGTATATCAATATAGCTTTCTGGGAGATTAGGAGCAGAATAATAGGTAAGTTTTTCTTTCTCCACACCTTCTTTATTGATAAGTAAAATAGAAGAAAACATTTGATTTTGTACAGAATGTTCCAAATTTCTTAGGAAAATCCCTACTGATGCCTGCACACTATAGCCTTGTGCAATGTTTTTGAGTACATTTTTTTCTGCTTGTTTGACGTTTTCCAAGCGTTTGTGTTCACTTATATCTTTCATAAAAGCGCAAACGTAATATTCTTTTCCTGTATTCATCATAGAGAAAGAAATATCCATATCAATTTTTGCACTGATAGCATTACAGAAAACCTGTTCCAAATACATCAATTCGTTTTTTTCTAGCTCTGACCAAATACTTTGCCATTCTTGCTTAGAAAAGTCTTTGCAAAGTTCAAAAATATTACTTTGCAGTAAAATATGTTTTTCATATTGAAAAGTTTTTATAGCCATTTTATTAGCATAACAAACGTTTCCTGTTTTATCTAGCCATAAAATGCTATCTCCTGCATTATCCATAGCAAAACTTTGAAGTTCCAGCCTTCTTTCTGTTTTACCATTCATTTTAGTAATGATATTGATAAAATACAAAGCAGTAAGCAAAGAAATTACTAAAATAGAAATATAAATATTTTTTTTGTACAAAATAGGCACATCTATCACAAAACTTGACCAATCAAAAAGACGAGTAATAGCAAGAATAGTAATTGAAAGAAAAACAAGGTAAAGCACTCCTTTGTCTCTTAAATCAAAAAGTACAAAATATCCACAAATAAGTGGCAAAAATACAATTGCTATTTCAAAAGGACTTCCCCAAAGAAGCATTCCCCCACCAAAACCAAGATTGATGCAGACAAACATATACAAAATGCTGCCATAATGATAGCCCCGCCAAGCTAACAAGAAAGTACCCAAATAAGTAAATCCAAAACAAAATGTATAACTGGTGATGGTTGTGTCAATTTCTATTACATAATAAATAATAGTAAAAACCATCATAATAAGAAAGACATACAAATTAAAACTTAGTGCTATAAGTTGGCGTTTTAGCTTATTGTCAGCTAAACCCACAGCAAAATATGTTTTAAAAAAATGTTGGAGTGCTTGCATCATTTAAAAGTTAAAAAAATTCCAATTGCGTTAGTGTTTTTACAAGGTAGGTATTTTTTGTAAACTAAACAATAATTTATTCTAACTGTCCAA
>JAYVHJ010000304.1:0-1703 GCA_043771315.1 Raineyaceae bacterium | reverse complement strand
GACGTGTGCTCTTCGATCTCAACTACCGCCGTTTGCAAGGTGACGAAAACCGTTTTGATAAGAAAAAAGCTATTGCAATATGTAATGATGCCATTGCACGCTTTCCAAACAGCGCAGGAGCGCAAGATTGTCGCTCTCTCAAAAATGGTCTTGAAGCAAAAAATATCAACCTAAAAATAGAAGAAACCAACGCCCCAAATCAAAATTTTAGAGTTTCCGTTGATTATGCTAATATTTCTGAATTGCATTACAGAGTAATAAAAATCACTAGACAAGAAGTAAAGCAACAACGAGAAAAAAATTACCGCAACTATGATGTAGATAGAGAAGTAGAGTTTATGAAGTATTTTTTGGCAAAAACTCCTCTCAAAACTATCAAAGTAGCACTTCCGCCAGATGAAGGCGCAAACCAAGATTATCAAAATCATAACACAGAAATAGCTTTGGAAGGTCTTCCAGAAGGTGATTATATGATTTTTGCTAGTAATTTATCTTCTTTTGCCTTTGGTGCAAACACACTTGCGTATGCTTTCACGACATTTTCTAACATAACATATATTACCAGAAATCTTGGAAATGCTACTACAGAAGTATATGCTCTGCACAGACAAACAGGCGAGGCACTTGTGGGCGTAAGAATAAATGTTTATAAAAATGTTTATAATGAAAAAACAGGCAGTTATGAGATAAAAAGCGGTGGGAGTTTTCCAACTGATACAGAAGGAAAAGCTATTATTCCTACCATCAAAAATGAAAGGCAAAACTATTATTATAATGAAAGTTTTTGGTTAGATTTTTCTTTGGGAAAAGATTTTATCAGTATGCAAAATATTGATGAAAACAACTACTATGGCAGAAATGGAGCACTCACACAACACTTAGATTCTCCTGCACCAAGCCAAACACGCACTATTTTCTTTTTGGATAGAATGATTTTCAGACCAGGGCAAACCATTTATTTCAAAGGAATAATGTTTAGCTCTGACGGACACAAAAACAACCAAATATTGCCAAATACGCAAACTGCGGTTACTTTTTATGACGTAAATCACCAAGTTATTGCTACCCAAAACCTTACTACCAATGAATTTGGGTCGTTTAATGGCACTTTTACTGCGCCTACAAAAGGACTTTTGGGCAATATGACCATTACAAATACTTCTGGTAGCACTTCTGTTTCTGTGGAAGAATACAAACGTCCTAAATTTGAAGTAAAGTTTGAGCCGACAAAAGGTTCGTTTAGACTTTCTGAAAACATCAAGGCTGAAGGTATTGCAAAGGCATATTCTGGTGCAAATATTGATAATGCCAACGTAAAATATAGAGTTGTGCGTGTGGCACGTTTTCCATATTGGTGGTATTGTTATAGAGGTTATTATCCTAATTCTCCAAGTGTAGAAATCATCAACGGAACTACCAAAACAGATGCCAATGGCAAGTTTTTTGTTGATTTTAATGCTATGCCCGACCTTGCAGTAGATAAAAAATCAGACCCAACATTTTCTTATACCATTTATGCTGACGTTACAGACATCAATGGGGAAACACACAGCACTCAAACCAACATCAATGTAGGTTATAAAGCACTTACTGTAAGTGCGAATGTGGAAGATTTGGATAAGGCAGAAGACAAAATAAATGAGAAAAAATACACTATTTCTACCAATAACTTAGCAGGGCAATTTGAGCCTGCAAAAGGTGAA
>JAYVHJ010000303.1:0-18001 GCA_043771315.1 Raineyaceae bacterium | reverse complement strand
TAAAGATTTTGGCAAGGTGTTAAAATCTTTACTAAAATTGTGCCAAAACGGATTTTTTGATAAATTGTTTTTTGTTATTTTGAATTATAAATGGTAAATTTGTGTAGTAAGTAGCATCTAAAAATAATTTTATAGCATAATTTTATGGAAACAATCACTATCACAGCACATACGGCTAATAATACGCAAATTTTAGCTATCAAAGCATTTATGAAAGCTCTCAAAATCAAATTTGAGGTATCAAAAGAAGTAGCAAAAAATGCCACAGAAGAAACAGAAAGCCCTTACGACCCTGAATTTGTGAAGAAAATTCTGCAAGCTGATAAGGATATTGCGGAAGGCAAGGGAACAAAAATGTCAGTAGATGATTTTTTGGCACTATGCAGGTAGAAGTAACCCCAAAAGCAAAAGAAGACCTTTTGTTTTGGCAAAAAACTGGCAATAAAGTAATTCTAAAAAAGATTGAGCAATTAACAAGGGCTATTTTGGAAGACCCATATCAAGGAATTGGTAAGCCTGAAGCACTAAAACATAGTCTAAGTGGCAAATGGTCATGTAGGATTACGCAAGAACATAGGTATGTTTATGAAATTGCTGATGATACTTTGTTTGTTATTTCTCTAAAAGGACATTATTAAAGACAAAAAAATACCTTTTCCATTCTAAAAAGACTTCATTTTATGCAAATAACCATTAATATTCCAGATTTGCAATTGCTAGTATTGCAAATGCTTAAAGCTGTTTCAGAGGCTACTGTGGACGTTTTAGAACCTACTCCTAGACTTTCCAAAAGAGATGTAAGTGGGTTTTTTGGTGCAATAAAGCCACAAATGAGCGAAAGCGAGATAGAAACACGTTTGCAAAACGAAAAAGATGAATGGTTATGAAATAGACTGTTTAGTGATAAGTTCCCCAAGTTTTGGCATAAGTGAGCGCATAGTCAAGCACCGCAAGGCTTTTGCACCGTCAGCTAAAGCAGACGGCAAAGATAAAAAAGTGAAAACAAATACTTTTTTCTGCTTTTTATTCTCTTTTGCCGTCTGCTTTAGCTGACGGTGCAGAGATATATGAGTGCCAAACTTTAAGATTTTGATACTAACTAATTATGCTTAGACTACTTAGTTTTCTAAAAGGACATTATTGAAAAATTTAAACCACAAAAAATGACCAAAGAACTACAAAATCTCCTTTCGCTTTTGGAAAGCCCTAACAAAGAAAATAGAGATTTGGGAGCTGTTTTGGCGCAAAACTTTCAAAAAGAATTTAAAACGCATTTTGGATATGAAATAGCTGAATTTCAAGAACTTATTATGTGTTTGATAGAGTATAATGCTTGGGATTTTGAAACGCCAATAACAGAAATAACACGTTTATATCTAAGAGGTGGACGTATGATGTTTCTTCCTGCTCTTATTATCTTAATGAAAAATCTGACTTCTTTGAATCTAGAAAACAATTTATTTGAAGTTTTCCCAAAAGAAATAATACAACTTCCTAATCTGCAAACTTTAGATTTAAGTTCTAATCAGTTACAAACTTTACCCACAGAAATAGGACAATTACAAGAGTTACAAACTTTAAACTTACATACTAATCAATTACAAACTTTACCTGCGGAAATAGGAAAATTACAAAAATTACAAACATTACGTTTACATTCTAATCAATTACAAACTTTACCTGCACAAATAGGAAAATTACAAGGATTAAGAGAATTAGACTTATATGCCAATAAACTCCAAAATTTACCAAAAGAAATAGGACAATTACATCATTTGGAATATTTGAATTTGATGAGTAATGAACTTCAAAGCCTCCCAAAAGAATTAGCAGAAATAAAGACATTAAGAAAAATCTATATAGAATATAATCCTGCAAACATTTTCATTCCTGATGAGCTAAAAAATATAGTAGATTTTGGTTTTGGTTTGGAAGATTAGCCAAAATCAAACTTCTAAGCATATTTTTTGTTATCTTTGCACCAAATAAAACCACAAAAAAATGACCAAAGAACTACAAAATCTTCTTTCACTTTTGGAAAGTCCTAACAAAGAAAATAGGGATTTGGGAGGTATTTTGGCGCAAAACTATAAGGAAGAATTTAAAACGCATTTTGGATATGAAATAGCTGAATTGCAAGGACTAACTACATTTTTGATAAAGCATAATGCGTGGAATTTCCAAACCTCAATGCTGGAAATAAAACAGTTATATTTGGGAGGGGGAAATCTATCTATACTACCTAAATGTATTGTTTTGCTGAAGGAATTGACTTCCCTACGTTTGACATACAATGATTTTGAAGTTTTTCCATTAGAAATCATACAACTTACTAATCTTAGGTATTTGGAGTTAGAGAGCAATAAATTGAAATACTTTCCATTGGAAATAATACAACTTACAAACCTTCAAACCTTAGATTTATCAATTAATGAATTAGAAAACTTCCCAATAGAAATAGGGCAATTACAATATTTATTAGAGTTAATCTTAGATTGCAATAAGTTACAAGTTTTACCACCAGAAATAGGACAAATGAAAAATTTAGAAACATTACATTTATCCAATAATCAAATAAAACTTTTACCTATTGAAATAACATATCTTGAAAAATTAAAAGAATTAGCAATTGAGGGTAATCAATTAGAAACTTTATTTGAGGAAGTAATGAAAATACCTAATTTAAGAACATTAGGATTATCAGACAATCAATTACAAGATTTGCCACAAGGAATTATTAAAATGCAAAAGATGGAGCGGCTTTACCTAAATAAAAATCAATTCCAACATTTCCCTAATCAAATATTCCATCTAAAAAACTTGACATTTTTAAATTTAAGTGATAATCAAATAAAAACTTTACCAAAAGAAATAGAAATATTGCAGAATTTAGAATTTTTATACTTGGATAATAATCAAATAAAAGACTTGCCAAAGGAAATAGGATTATTACGAAATTTAGAATTTTTAAGCCTAAGAAATAATCAACTCCAAAGCCTACCAAAGGAATTAGCACAAATAAAAACATTGGAAGAAATTTATCTTGAAGGTAATCCTGCAAATATTTTTATTCCTGACGAGTTAAAAGATAAAGTAAATTTTGAGAAGGCTTTGGAAGATTAGCCAAAACCACAAACTTCTAAGCATATTGTTTGTTATCTTTGTAACAAATAAAACTGCAAAAAAACTATGAAAAACGAAACCCCCAGCCCAGAATTTGAAAATCTTTTGTTGCTTTTGAAAAGTGCAGAGCATTACAAATTAGGGCTACAAATTGCAGTAAACTACGAAAAAGAATTTGAGGCACATTTTAAATGTAGCGTGAAAGAATATGAGGAGTTGATTGATTTTTTACTGAACAATAATTATTACTCTAGAGTAATTTTGAATAGGGTTTTAAGGATACATTACAATCATAAATATATAGTGAAAGTACCTAAAAGTATTGTTTTGCTTTCAAATCTGAAAGAATTAAAATTAAATGGGAACAATTCACCAGTGTTGTCTGAAAATATTGGATATTTACGCAATTTACGAATTTTGGAGCTAGAACTAAATGAATTTACTTGTCTGCCTGAAAGTATTTGGCATTTGCAAAGATTAGTGCGTTTAAGCGTAGCATCTAATAAATTTACAGTTTTGCCTGAAAGTATCAAAGAATTACGGAAACTACACGCTTTAGATGTATCAAAAAATCAACTTACTTTTCTGCCTGAAAGTATTGGAGAATTAGAAAATTTGATGCGTTTAGATGTATCAAAAAATCAAATTATCACTTTATCTGAAAATTTTACAGAACTAAAAAACTTACAATATTTAAACATATCAGATAATCAACTCAGTTTTTTACCTGAAAATATCAAAGAATTTCTAAAATTAAAAGTTTTAATTTTAGAAAGAAATAAACTTGATGCTTTACCTGAAAATATTGGAAAGTTACAAAAGCTACGTTACCTGAATTTATCACTAAATAATCTTACCTGCCTTACGGAAAATATTGGAAAGTTGCAAAACTTACAATACCTAAATTTATCACTAAATAATCTTACCTTTTTACCTGAAAGTCTTGGGAATTTAAGAAAGACGACACGTTTAAGTTTATATGGAAATCAGCTTACTTTTTTGCCTGAAAGTATTGGGAGTTTAAGAAGATTAGGAAGTTTAGATTTAAGTGGTAATGAATTAACTTTTTTGCCTGAAAGTATTACGAAGCTAAAAAAATTAGAAAAATTAGATTTATCATTCAATGAAATTGTTTTTATGCCCAAAAATATTGGAGAATTAGAAAATCTAAAACATTTAGATTTATCTCGTAATCAACTCACGTCCCTGCCTGAAAGTATTGGAGAACTACAAGAATTACAAAAACTATACTTGACATATAATCAATTAATGTCTTTACCTGAAAGTATTGGAGAACTGAAAAAATCATATATTTTAAATTTATCTCACAATAAACTTACTAATTTGCCTGAAAGCATCTCAAAATTGAAAAATTTAACACTTTTAAATGTAGTAAATAATCCTTTAATTTCTTTGCCAAAAGAACTCAAAAACTTCGCAAATTGTCAAATTTTTGTAGGCAAAAACCCTACGCAAGAGTTGCGAGAGTATGTAAAAGACTGGAAAAATATTTTTTATGAAGATTGAGTAATATATTTTTTTAACAAATTCTTTTAGCAAAATTTAAAGAAGGCTTCACTTTAAGTGAAGTCTTCTTTTTATGCCTTAAAATCAAAATTCAATGCATATTTTTTGTTATCTTTGCACCAAATAAAACCATAAAAAATGACTAAAGAACTACAAAATCTCCTTTCACTTTTGGAAAGCCCTAACAAAGAAAATAGGGATTTGGGAGCTGTTTTAGCGCAAAACTTTCAAAAAGAATTTAAAACGCATTTTGGATATGAAATAACTGAATTACAGGAATTGACTACATTTCTTACAATTTATGATGGTTGGTATTTTCAATTACCACTAAGCGAAATGACTGAATTAAATTTAGGGAGGGGAATATTTCAAATTTTACCTCTAGCAATAATGAAAATGACCAAACTACAAAATTTATACTTAGGACATATTCAATTAGAAAATTTTCCACCAGAAATAGGGCAATTACAAAAATTATCAATACTATATGCATGTGGAAACAAATTACAAAATTTGCCCTCAGAAATAGGACAGTTGCAATCATTAGAAAAAATAATACTAGATTCTAATCAACTACGAAATTTACCAATTGAAATAGGACAACTACAAAATCTAAATACTCTAGATTTATCAAGTAATAAATTAGAAGATTTCCCAAAAGAAATAACGAAACTTATTAACCTTCAAAATTTGAGTTTATCACGTAATATGTTAGAATTTTTACCACCAGAAATGGTAAAAATATGCAATTTGAAAACTTTATATTTAGAACACAATCAACTTCAAAGTTTACCAGAAGAATTAGCACAAATAAAAACATTGCAGAAAATCTACATAGAAGGTAATCCTAAAAATATTTTTATTCCTGATGAGCTAAAGCATCTTGTAGATTTTGGTAGGGGCTTGAAAGATTAGCCAAAATCAAACTTCTAAGCACATTTTTTGTTATCTTTGCAAAAATAAAAGCTACCAAATATGTTTTTCAAAGATAACGACAATAACAAAGAAAATAATCTTGAGATTTCTCTCAAAAACAACCTCCAAACGCTCCAAACACAGTTAGAAGGAGAACTTGATTTTTCTGATGTGATGCGCAAACTCTACGCTACAGATGCCTCTGCGTACCGTGAGATGCCTTTTGCGGTGGCGTACCCAAAAAATGACAACGACCTCAAAAAACTGATTGTTTTTGCTAATAATTTCCAAATACCGCTTATTCCACGCACTGCAGGCACTTCTTTGGCAGGGCAAGTCGTGGGAAAAGGGATTATTGTTGATGTTTCTAAATATTTTACTAATATCTTGGAAATCAACGAGAAAGAAAAATATATCCGTATTCAGCCTGCTATTATTCGTAATGATTTGAATGCTTTTTTGGCACAATATCAGCTTTATTTTGGTCCAGAAACGGCTACAGCTTCTCGTGCAATGCTAGGCGGAATGGTTGGAAACAACTCTTGTGGCTCAAATTCTATTATTTATGGCAGTACAAGAGAACACGTTTTGGAAATTACAGGTTTTTTGTCTGATGGCTCAAAAGTCGTTTTTGGTGAATTATCAAAAGAAGAATATCAGCAAAAACTTGCTCAAAATGATTTAGAAGGCAAAATTTATCAGAAAATAAACGAAATTCTTATCAATGAAAATAATCAAAAAGAAATTAGAAAAGAATTTCCTAAAAAAACAATAGACAGACGAAATACAGGTTATGCCCTTGATTTACTGCTTGATAGTGAGCTTTTTATAGAAAATTTAGAAAATACTTCAACCATAATATCAGAAAAAACAAAGAAATTTAATCTTAGTAATTTGATTTGTGGCTCTGAAGGCACACTAACGCTGATTACTGAACTAAAACTAAATCTTTCTCCACTTCCGCCAAAAAATAAAGTGCTTGTTTGCGTGCATTGCAACAGCATTGATGAGGCTTTACGTGCCAATTTGGTTGCTGTAAGTCAAAATCCGTCTGCATCTGAACTTATTGACCACTATATTTTGGAATGTACCAAAGAAAATTTAGCGCAACAACAAAACCGTTTCTTTGTTTTGGGTGAGCCAAAGGCTATTTTAGCAGTAGAACTTTTTGGAAATACCAAAGAAGAAGTGTATCAGAAAGCTGAAAAAATGATTTTGGAGCTGAAAAATGCCAACTTGGGTCATCATTTCCCTATTGTTGATGCAGAAAATATTGCCAAAGTGTGGGCGTTGCGCAATGCTGGCTTGGGCTTGCTTTCTAACCTTGCAGGTGATGCAAAGCCTGTTTGTGTGGTGGAAGATACGGCAGTTGATGTGCAGGATTTGCCAGAATACATCAGAGAATTTAATTTGATTTTGCAAAAATATGGCTTGTATAGCGTGCATTATGCCCACGCAGGTACAGGTGAGTTACATTTGCGCCCAATTTTAAATCTCAAAACACAAGAAGGACACACGCTTTTTAGGAAAGTGGCAGAAGATACTGCAAAACTTGTTAAAAAGTACAAAGGCTCACTTTCAGGCGAACACGGAGATGGGCGTTTGCGTGGTGAGTTTATTAAATTGATGGTTGGAGAAGTAAATTATGCTAATTTTAAGGCAATCAAGCAGGTTTTTGACGAAAATGGGATTTTTAATCCTAATAAAATTGTGGATACGCCACCAATGGACGAAAGTCTGCGCTATCGTGTCAATCACCCAGAGCCGCTAATTACTACTTTCTTTGATTTTGATAAACAGAAGGGCATTTTGCGTCTTGCTGAAAAGTGCAACGGTTCTGGTGATTGTCGCAAAACGGAGGTTACAGGTGGCGTGATGTGTCCGAGTTATATGGCTACACGCAACGAAAAGGACACTACACGAGCTAGAGCCAATATTTTACGTGAGATTTTGACAAATTCAGACAAAAAAAATCCCTTTGATAGCGAGGAAATCAAAGATGTGATGGATTTGTGTTTGTCGTGTAAGGGTTGCAAGTCCGAATGTCCTTCAAATGTGGATATGGGCAAGATGAAAGCAGAATTTCTAGCACATTATTATGAGTCAAATGGTGTGCCTTTTCGCACCAAATTGATAGCAAATTTCAGCAAAGCAAACAAACTAGCAGCACTTTTGCCTAGTGTGTATAATTTTTTTGTAACAAATAATTTTACCTCAAAAATCTTCAAAAAAATTGCTGGTTTTGCACCAAAACGTAGTCTTCCAACACTTTACAAAACCACGCTCAAAGATTGGTACAAGAAAAACCACCCCCAACCCCTCCTTAGCAAGGAGGGGAGCAATTTGTCCCCCTCCTTGCAAGGAGGGGCTAGGGGTGGTATTAAATCTGTTTATCTTTTTTGTGATGAATTTACAAATTATAATGATACAGAAATAGGAATTAAAACTATTCAGCTTTTGCAAATGCTTGGTTATATGGTGATTATGCCGTTAGATGTAAAAGAAAGTGGGCGTACTTATCTTTCAAAAGGACTTTTGAAAGAGGCTAAAAAAATAGCTAATGATAATGTATTGATTTTCAAGGATTTCATAACAGATGCAACGCCTTTGATAGGCATAGAGCCATCTGGAATACTTAGTTTTAGAGATGAATATTTGGATTTGGTGGATAAAGATTTGCGACAAGATGCTGAAAAAATAGCTAAAAATGCGTTTTTGTTAGATGAGTTTTTAGCAAATGAAATAGATGCAGGAAATATCACCGCAACGCAATTTCATACAGAAAAAAAGCTCCTAAAACTACACGGACATTGTTATCAGAAGGCACTTTCTAGCTTGACTTTTACCAAAAAAGTGCTTTCATTGCCCAAAAACTACGAAATGCACGTAATTCCTTCTGGTTGTTGCGGAATGGCTGGTGCATTTGGCTATGAAAGTGAGCATTATGACGTTTCTATGCAAGTAGGAGAACTTGTGTTGTTTCCTGCGGTGCGAAAACAGGCAGAAGATACAATTATTGTAGCATCTGGGACGAGTTGCAGGCATCAAATCAAAGACGGTACAAATAAAATAGCTTTGCACTTAGCAGAAGTGCTTTGGGACGCTGTGATTAAGTAAACTTTTATTTCTTAGTGGGTAAATCTCCTTGGTTTGTGTCCCCACAAACCAACAATTACGACAAATAATGTATTTTATCCATAATAAAAAAGGCTATTTTACTACCTCATTTTGGTTTGTGGGGACACAAACCAAGGGAATTAAAAACTCTTTTACACTCAAACAAAAAACCAAAAGAAGCATTTTTAGCATTTCTTTTGGTTTTTTCGTACCTCGTACTTCAAACTTCGTACCTAAAAATTACTCTACTTTCCCTTTTCTCACACCTTCTACATATTCTACAATAAAAGCATCTTGAACACCTAGTTTATTGACATATCCTCTAAATTTCTTTGCTTGTTCTACGTCTTTGAAGTTACCCAATGTATAGCGTTTGATACCATCATTATTTTCTGCGTTGAAATTGCCGCCTGCGCCTTCAATATCAACATCTTTATAAGCACCAACTTGCACTTTATAAATAGTGCCTACATTTGCTCCTGCAACAGGTGCGTTCCTGTTTTTTGATGCTTCCAGTTTTTTGTTTTCATTGCGTAAAGCGTTGAGTTCTGCATCTTTGGCAGCCACTTGGTTACGAGTGTCGTCTAATTCTGTAGATATAGTGGCATCACGTTTTTCTAGTGCTGCTTTTTCATCTACTAACTTTTTGAAATCCAACGGTTTCATTTCCTTTTGCTTTGCTTTCCACTCTTTTATGAGGGCTTTGTCGTCTTGTGCAAGTGCATTGAAACTTGCCAAAACACAAATAAGAATTAATATTTTTTTCATAAAAATGTAATAAAGTTTTATTATAACTATTTATTTTTTCCTGCTACAATACTTATGCCAGTCATTCCAATTTTTTGCAAATTTGCTTTAAATTCTTCTGCTTGTTGTCTGCTTTCAAATTGTGCTAATATTTGTTTGTCTGCTCCTGTACCTATGACAGCACTAAATGCAGCATTTCCGCCAGCGTTATTTTTTGGTGCTGGTTTTTCTACTATTGTTGCTTCGTGGGCAACTCTTTCGTGTTCTAATTTCTCGTTGGCAGCTTTGAGTGTTGTGATTTCGTCATCTTTTGCAGTTATTCCAAGTCGTACTTCTTGAATTTGCGCATCAATGATTTTCACCTTTTGTTGTAATTGTTGGTGTTTTTCCACTAATTCTTTGAATTGCAGTGGGGTAAGTGCATTGAGTTTTGTAGCGTATTCTTTTTCTATTGCTTTTTCTTCTTTACTAAGTTTTTGTGCGTGCAAATTTGTAGCAAAAAGCCCAATTAAAGTACTTACACAAATAATTTTCAAAGATACATTCATTAGTAATTTATTTTAATAGATAATTTATATTTTGTAGTTATTTTGTCAAAAAATACCTCAAACCTCACACTTCATTAAACAATTCCTTCTAGTGCTTCTTTAATGCCTATTCTTTTACCATCTTTATAAGCAACAATCCAAGCATCTTTCATACCTTGCGCCCAAAGCAATTTTTTAAATTTGTCTGCTGCCCAATAATCTTTAAATTGCCCTAACGTGTAGCGTTTAACATTCTTTCCATCCTTTTCTGTTTCCAATTGTGTTTCTTTTAAGAAAGCAGCAGGAATTTCAATGTTTTTGTAAGCACCAATTTGGACTTTAAAAATAATACCTTTTGAACTTTTGGGTGAGGCATCAACTTCTTCATTTGCTTTCAAAAGTTTTTTCTTTTGCAACTTTAATTGTGCTATTTCGTCATCTTTGGCAAGAATAGCCTTTTTATTGTCTTCCAATTCTGCCGTTCTTTTATCTACAAGGACTTTTGTAGCATTTTTGTCATAAATAAGTTTCTTAAAATCAAGCGGAGCATAAGCATCACGCTTTGCTTTCCATTCTTTTTCTAGTTTTTTGTCTTCTTGCGCTTGTAATTTTGTTGTTGTGGCAATATTTAGGAAAACAAAAAGCAATAATAAAAAATTTATTTTATAGGTGTGTTCTTTCATAACGAAATTATTAGTAATAACTATTAGGTAATCTTACATTTTTTAATAACCATTAAACGCAATATTTAAGATAAAAGTGCTTTTAAACAGCATTTAAAAGCACTTTTAGTAGTCACGGCGGGAATTGAACCCACATCTAAAGTTTAGGAAACTTCTATTCTATCCATTGAACTACGCAACCATATCCTAATTGTGAATTTTCAAACGCAAATATACAACTTTATTTTTAAATAACTAAAATAAAGTTTTTGGTTTTCAACTTCACGAAAGTTTTGGGCATTCGTGAAGTATGTGCAAAAATTCGTAAGTCGTAATTTTTAATTCGTAATTGTTTCAAATTTGGTATAAGGTTGCAATATTTTGGGAATATTGATACCGTTTTCTGTTTGGTTATTCTCCAAAAGTGCTGCCACAATGCGTGGAAGGGCAAGTGCGCTACCGTTGAGTGTATGCAATAATTGTGTTTTCTTGTCATCACCTCTAAAACGCAATTTCAGTCTATTTGCCTGATAAGTTTCAAAATTACTCACAGAACTCACTTCCAACCAGCGTTTTTGTGCTGCAGAATACACTTCCAAATCATACGTAAGCGCAGATGTAAAGCTCATATCACCGCCACAAAGGCGCAAAACTCTATATGGAAGTTCCAATTTCTCTAAAATACTTTGCACATAAAGACGCATTTCCTCCAAAATCTCATAAGATTTTTCTGGGTGTGCTACTTGCACAATCTCAATTTTATCAAACTGATGCAAACGGTTAAGCCCACGTACATCTGCGCCCCAACTTCCTGCCTCACGCCTAAAACAAGGCGTATAACCTGCATTTTTGAGTGGCAAATCTTTGGTATCAACAATCACATCTCTAAACATATTTGTTATAGGAACTTCTGCCGTTGGTATCAAATACAGGTCGTCTGCGCTGTCGTGGTACATTTGCCCATCTTTGTCGGGAAGTTGCCCAGTACCAAAACCAGAGACACTATTGATAAGAATAGGTGGCTGAATCTCTGTATAACCTGCTTTTTCTGCCTCATCAAGAAAAAAATTGATTAAAGCACGTTGCAATTTTGCGCCTTTTCCCTTATAAAATGGAAAACCTGCCCCTGTAACCTTATTACCCAATTCAAATTCAATAATATCATATTTAGTGATAATATCCCAATGTGGCAAAGCATTTTCAGGAAGATTTGGTATTTTTCCAAATTCAAAAATAGTTTCATTTTCCTGTGGCGTGCGCCCGTTAGGTACGCTTGTATGAGGTAAATTGGGCAATTTGATAAGAATTTTATTATATTCTGCTTCTATCTCGTCAAACTGCTTAGAAAACTCTTGTGCTTTGTTACTTAGTTCTTTGGCATTTATTTTGGCATTTTCTGCTGCTTCTTTTTTGCCTTCTTTCATCAAAATACCAATTTGTTTGGCAAGTGTATTGGCTTCTTGCAAAGCATCATCTTGTTGTTTTTGTGCTTCTCTGCGTTTTATATCAAGATTTAAAATATTTTCTACTACTTCTTGCGCATTTGGGAAATGCTTTTTTTGAAGTCCTAAAATTGTTTTTTCTTTATTTTCTCTGATAAAGTTAATTTGTAACATATATTATTGAGTTGTGAGTTGTGAGTTGTGAGTTGTGAGTGAATACAAAATCACGCTCAAAATTAGAAAATAAAAATGGTTATCAAAAATTTGATAATTATTTTATTAGAAATATTTTAGCATTCCACACATTTTTAATTTAGACCGACCAAAGAAGACTTTGTGTGAAGTGTGAGTTTTTTGTCGTAAACAATGTATTTACATCAAAATATCACACTTCACACATCAAAATGACCTATTTGGGCTACTAATAATTAGAAAAAGGTTATATAATTGGGGGCATATTTTAAAAAAATAAAATAATTTGTTCTTTTAGAGATTTATTTCATTTTTTTTAATGTAGAAAACTGCGTTTAGAGCATAATATGGCACAATCACATAACGCATTTTAAAAAATAGCCTATTTAGGCTATTGACAATCCAAAAAAGATTATATATTTTTGGGATATTAAAAGTACACAAGTAAAGCTATAAAAAAAGTAAAAATTAGTCTTTTTTAGGTATAGGAAACACCTAAATAATTGCAGTACTTTGCAACAATAAAAACAGTTTTGTCTTTAAAAATCTCTTTGGAGATTTTGGGGCTACTTTCTAATTAACAAATGTTAAATGAATTGAAGATAAACAATAAAATAGTTTTGTAGTGGTAAAATGCAGGTAAGATTTCTTACCTGCTTTTTTTTAGAATTTATTTTCATTGCTTGTTGAAATAATTTTTCAATCAAATAAGGTTTTGTTGAATTTTTTTGATTTCTGTGGCTATATTTTCAAAAATTTCGTGAAGATTATCCATAATTATTGGGATTGCTTCATAGTTATTTTTCTGCTTGATAATGGTTTCTATTCTCAAAATCAGTTCTATAAATTGTTGATTACCAAACATTATGGCAGTTGGGCGTATTTTGTGGGTGAGTTTTTTGAGGTCTGACCAATTTTTATTTTGACTAAGAACACTCATTTGCGAGAGTTCTATTTGTGCATTTTCTAAGCAAGAAGCAAGCATTTCTGTTAAGAAAACGTCATCACCAGCCGTAATATTTTGTAAATTTTGCAAATTGACCCATTTTAAAGGCATATTTTCAGTATCCTTACGCAAAATATTAGTGAGTGTTTCAATAAGTTTAGTATTTGAAACAGGCTTTTGCAGAAAGGCATTGATGTATTTTTCTTGCCAATCTTCCATACTTTCAAGTACATCACCATCAACAACATAACTTCCGCTCAAAACCACAATAGGCAAAGTATTTTTATTGATTTTAGCACTGTTTCTTATGTATTCAATGGCTTGAAGACCTGTTTTTTCGGGCATTTGCAAATCCGTAATCAAAATATCATAATTTATTTTTTCAGTATTTTCAGTGATTTTATCAATAATTTGTTGTCCTGTGCTTACTGTATGTACGTTGCAACCTGCATCAGTCAGTATTTTTTTGAGATACAAAACACTTACAAGACTATCATCAGCCACCAAAACAGTTTTCCCAGCAAGATGGTTGATGGCGTTTACATCTTCAGATAAAAAAGTAGCATTTTTGAGAGGCAAAGTCAGCCAAAAAGTCGTGCCTTTTCCTAGTACGCTTTCCACTTCAATATTCCCATTTTGCAGTTGTATAAGTTCTTTGACAATGCTAAGACCTAGCCCAGTTCCTCCAAAAAGCCTAAAAGTTTCATTTCCTGCTTGTGTATAAGGCATAAAAAGTGTAGGTAATTTCTTTTCATCTATTCCTATTCCTGTATCCGCAATTCCTATCAAAATATGATTCTTTTGTGTTGCTTTTTCGTAATACAAAAGCTCAATACTGACCTTAATACTACCTTTTTCTGTAAATTTGATGGCATTGGATATAAGATTATACAAAATTTGCGTAATACGAGTGCTATCACCTGCCACATACGCAGGTATTTGCGGAGAAATATGTACTTCAAAGTTCAAATTCTTGGTTTGAAGTACATTTAGAAGTGATAATTTGATATTTTGGAGTATTTCAGAAAGATTAAAATTAACTTGTTCTAAAGTCATTTTGCCTGCTTCTAGCTTAGAATAATCCAAAATATCATTCAAAATAATTTCTAAATGTTTGGCAGAACTCATCAATGCCTTCAAATACTCCACTTGTGTTGGAATAGGTGTGTTCTTAAGCAAAATTTCGGAAAGCCCCACCACACCTTGTATGGGTGTGCGTAGCTCGTGGCTTACTTGTGAAAAAAAATGATTTTTGAATGCTTTTGCTCGTTCTAATTCTGTGTTTTGGAGTTCTAAAAGTTTATTTTCAAGTGAGATATTAAAATTTTTGATTTCTAAAAATTCCTTACTAATTTGTGCTACACGGCTTTCTTGCTGAATTTCTTGTTGTCGTGAGGAGGTTTCTGTAATGTCTTCAATAATCCAAATAATGTTTAGGGGCTTGCTTAAAGGGTCGTTATTTCCTATATTATTTGCATTGTCAATAGTATTAAATTCCTCTTTTTTAAAGGTAAAATTAAAAATTTTATCTTCAAAATCAACAATATTAGGGCGCATTAAAGGCAATAATAATGGTGTTTGCAGGTCATTAAAAATTTCTTGCATACCATCTAAAAAAAAGAAAATTTCATATATATTTTGGTTTTTGAGATATTGTAAGGGAAAAATGCTGTCACAACTATCTATCAAAAGTCCATTTGTATCAAACATAACTATTTGATAATGTTTAAGTTCTAATAAAAAATCTTTTTTGTATTTAATTATGCTCATTTTGAAATTACTAAAAAATGGTTGAAGAGTGTTTTGGTGTAAGTTTATCTAAAAAGCAAATTTATTATGTGTCGTAAATGTAAGCTATTGACACAATAAATAAAATTTTTTTTGCTAAAATAGTTGGTTTTTAATTTTTTTGAGATAAGTTTGTAAATGTTTTAAAAAAACAAAAAATAACAATTTTCAACAACATATTTCACAATCTTAATTTCTAAATTATGCTAAAAGAGTTCAAAGAGTTTGCAATGAAGGGTAACCTCATTGATTTGGCAGTTGCTTTCGTGATGGGAGCCGCTTTTACAAAAGTTACATCAGCGTTTATTGATGGTATGATAATGCCTATTGTGGGTATGATTCAGGGCAAAGACTTTAAAGAGTGGGTCATTGAACTTAAACCAAAAACAATGGTAGATGGTAAAGAGGTAGCTGCTGTTGCCATCAAATATGGTACATTCATTACAGTTACAATAGAGTTTTTGATTGTGGCTTTTGTGATGTTCCTTGTTATCAAGGCTATGAACAAAATGAAAGCAGTAGAGCCTGTGCCAGCCCCAGTAGAACCAACTACACAAGAAAAACTTTTAATGGAAATCAAAGAATTACTAAAAAACAAGTAAAATTTTAGAGAATAAATATCAAATAATAACAATCAAATAGCAAGTAAAAAGCCAAAAATATATAAAATATCACTAATTATTTTGAAAAATATTTACTAAACAATTTTTTTGCATAAAATAAATTAGGCTTATAAAATATTGATAATCAATACTTTAAGCAAGTATATTTTTTTAATAATGATTTAATTGTAAAGTTTTTTCACTTTTTCTTTTATATTGTGAATATTTAGTATAATTTTGCGAAACATTAAGACTGTAAACTTAAAAAACAAACCCTTATTTTTATGAAGAAATCTATATTTATTGTAGCTCTCTTATTCGCAGCGTTCACATCACGTGCGCAAAGCCCTTGGAGCGTAGGCTTCCATTATTCAGCAATGGATTTCCGTACACCTTACATTGGAACAAGTGACCAAACGCAACATTGGAACACAGGTGCTGGTGTAACTGTTGGTTACCGTTTAGCTCCATACCTTACTTTGGCGGGCAATTTTACGCTTACTGATGCTAAGAAAATGGTAGAACTAAACAAACCAAATACTACTAATCCTGGTTCTGTTGCTCCAAGACAAGGTAGTTCTCTTTCTACATTTGGTCAAGTAGGTGCGCAATTGCACTTTATGCCACTTTTTGGTAAAGAAGCTGCTGCAGTTGATCCTTATGCAATTGCACAAGTTGGTCTACATGACGTAGAAAAAGTATCTTATGGTAGCGTTGGTGGTGGTCTTGGTATCAATTTCTGGTTTTCAGAAGGTGCTGGTTTCTACGTACAATCTACGTACAATGCTATGCCGTTGTCTCCAAAAGCAAATACATTGGCTGGTAATGGTCCTTTGGTTTACTTTAACCACAATGCAGGTCTTCGTTTCCGTTTAGGTACTGACAAAGATACTGACAAAGATGGTGTTTCTGACAAGAAAGACAAATGTCCAGAAGTTCCAGGTAAGAAAGAAATGATGGGTTGCCCTGACCAAGATAATGATGGTTTGGCTGACGCTGATGATTCTTGTCCAACAGAAGCTGGTACAAAAGAAATGATGGGTTGCCCAGATAAAGATGGTGACGGTATTGCTGATAAAGATGACAAATGTCCAGATGTTAAAGGTGTTGCTGCTTTTAGTGGTTGTGCTGATACAGATGGTGATGGCATTGCTGATCCAGATGACAAATGTCCAACTGAAGCGGGTGTAGCTGCACTACAAGGTTGCCCAGATAAAGACGGTGATGGTATTGCTGATGCTGATGATGCTTGTCCAACGGAAGCTGGTGTAGCTGACTTACAAGGTTGCCCAGATAGAGATAAAGATGGTGTTGCTGATAAAGATGACAAATGCCCAGATGTATTTGGTGTTAAAAATCCAGGAACAGACAAACACGGTTGTCCAAAAACAAAAGACGAGGCAATAGAAGAATTGAAATCTCTTGCTAAGAGTATCCAATTTGAAACAGGTAAAGATATTATTAGATCTGAATCTTTCAGCTCACTTGACCAAGTTGCTGGTGTAATGAATGACTTCCCAGAAGCTAAATTTGCTATTGAAGGACACACAGATAACGTGGGCAATCCTGTAACAAACAAGGCACTTTCTCAAAAACGTGCTAATGCAGTTGTTAAGTACATTGTTAGCAAAGGTGTTGCTGCTCCTCGTTTGAAAGCTGTTGGTTATGGTTCTGCTAAACCAAAAGCAAACAACAAAACTAAAGAAGGACAAGCTGAAAACCGTCGTGTAGAAATCACTTTGGAAAAAGCTGTTACTAAAGTAGTTCCTTTGAAAGGTAAAGGTAAATAGTCTTTTTGAAGATTATAGAATAAAAACAAAAAAGGTTTCTCTGAAAAGAGAAACCTTTTTTGTTTTACATTAAAAAATAAAATTAATCAAAATGCAAGAAAAATTTGCTTGCAAGACCTAAACTTCGTATAATTGCAAAAACTAATCGAAATACCCTTTTAGTAAAGTTTTTTATAAAATTATTCACCTAAAATTCACCTAGAATATAGGCACATTCACCGAGTAAGAAACAGTAATAGTGATTTTCTTGCTATTTTGCGGTGTTATATCACTATCAAACCACAATAGATATTCAATAACAATTAAATTAAACCAAATGAAACAATTTACAGAAACAATCACAAAAAAACTTTTTGCTCTTGGGCTGATGTTTTTTCTATCCTTAGGGTTAGCTTTTGCTCAAGAAACTAATTGTACTGATGGCATAGACAATGACGGTGATAACCTCATTGACTGCCAAGATGGAGATTGCCCTAGTTGCAATACTGCTATACAGTGCGTTGACCCCTACATTTATTATATGCCCCCAATAATGGGTGATAAAACTAATTTGACGTTGTTTGGTTTGGAAACTTTCCAAATTTCTACATTGGCACGTGCTGCGACTGTGGTTATCAAAAACC
>JAYVHJ010000302.1:0-7634 GCA_043771315.1 Raineyaceae bacterium | reverse complement strand
GCAAGCGGCAAACCATAATAATTACGTCCATTTGGAAAGCCTGTAGAATGAGATAAGCACATTCTAGCGGTTATTTTGCGGAAACGAGGGTCGTTTATTTTGTAAAATAAAAATTCTGCTTCAATGGTTTTCTCACTTACATAACGTACAAGAGGGGTATCAAGGGCTATTTTGCCTTCATTGACCATTTGCATCACCACATACGAAAACATTGGTTTGGTAAGAGATGCCGCCTCAAAAAGGGAATTAATGGAAACTTTCTCTTTGGTTTGAAGACTTTTTATACCAAAGTTTTTGCTCCAAACAAGTTTTCCTTTTTGGATAACGCCCACAGAAAGCGCAGGAACGCTAGCACTATCCATCATTTGCGGAATACGAATATTGAGCAAATTAGTATCTAATTTTGATTTCAAATCTTGGGCTATTGCCTCAAAACTGAATAAAAATAAGAAAAAAAGTATTATTTTTCTGATGTATTTTATCATCTTAATTGACTGAAAATGAAAAAAATCTTTGTTTAAGTAAACAAAGATACAGAAAAATAATTTAGAAATAAGGTTTAAATATAGAATGCTTACAAAATATTTTTTATAAATTTAAATAATTATTTATTTCAGTCAGTGCCTCCAGCGCACCTTTGGATATGCCTATATTAGGTGTTTTAATGGCAAAATCTTTAGGATTTATTCTAATGATATTTGCCTTATATTCAGTTTTTAACATTCTTGTTTTTATTCTAACTGTTTGTACGTGAGGTCCAGAACCAATTTCAAATACAAGTATATTTTTGCCTTGATTATCTTCCAAAAATGCTTTAAATCTTCCTTCTTGTTCTTTGGAGTGTGTACTTATGTACGAACTATCACGAAACATATAGACATTGGGGCGTGCCATTACGTGGCTATATGGACACATAGGATAAATTCCTTTGTCAATATTTTCCAATATTTCTATAGGATTTTGCTGATTTTTCCATACTTTTTTGGATAATTTAGGTTCAGAACTCTGAAAATATTCTAGCGTTCCATGTAATTCTCTTACTTTATTTTCATCAAAACCTGCTTTCTGAAAATGACCATCAATATTAGAAGTCAGTGCAAAATAATCTAAATTGTAGTGTTTTATCCAGTTTTTAATGATAAAAGCCGTTATGTGGCGTTGTAGTAGCATATTCATTCATTCTTGTAGCAAATAACTTCCAACTATATGCAGGATTTTGCAAAAACGCATCAGGATTTATTACTTCAAAAATACTTTTTTGATTATCTGTTTCTACTTGTCCCCATTGTCCACCATTGCCACGATAGTCTGCAAGTCCAGAATCTATGCCCATTCCTGCCCCTGAATTAATTACAATTGCATCAGCATTTTCAAGCCATTGTTTTATTTTTTCAAAATCAACCATAATAAGTCCGTTTTTATTTTGACAAATATTTCATATCTGGCACTTTACCTTTCAAATTAACTCTTTCAATTTTTTTTCAATGTCATTGATTTGCTTTTGTATGTCTGGGAGTTTTCTAAAGAGTGCGGTTGAACGCTGGAATTTCATTATTTCAAAAGCAGGATAACCTTGTATATTTTTGCCATCTTCTGTATCTTTCCCCACGCCTGATTGTGCGCCTACACTTGTGCGGTTGCCTAACTTCAAATGCCCAGAAATACCCACCTGACCCGCAATAACGCAATTTTCACCCAGTTCTGTAGAGCCAGAAATGCCTGCTTGTGCTGCAACAACAGTATTTTTTCTAAGAATAACATTGTGGGCAATTTGTATCAAATTATCCAACTTCACTCCCTCACAAATAAGTGTAGAACCCATTGTAGCGCAATCTATGACCGTATTTGCACCAATACTTACATTATTTTCTATGATGACATTCCCTATTTGCGGAATAGTTTTGTAACTTCCATCAGGTTGTGGCGCAAAACCAAAACCATCACTGCCAATCACTGCGCCAGAGTGAATAATACAGTTTTCACCAATAATTGTATCTGCGTAAATCTTGGCACCAGCATAAACAATAGTGTTTTTGCCTATCTTTACGTTGTCGCCAATGTAAGTTTGTGGATAAATTTTGCAATTTTCACCTATTTGCGTCTTATTTCCAATGTAGGTGAATGCACCTAAATAAATTTTATCTCCAATTTGTGTATCTTCACCCAAAAAAACTGGTTGTTCTATGCCTTTTTTAGCAAAAGTAATGATTTTATGATACTCTTCTAAAAGCAAAGAGAAAGCTGTATAAGCATCTTTAACGACAATCAGCGCAGCATTTATAGGTTGTTTTGGTACAAAATCCTCTCCTACAATAACGGCAGTAGCACTTGTTGTATAGATAAAAGGCTCATATTTGAGGTTAGACAAAAAAGCAATTTCACCGCTTTTTGCCTCCTGAATTTTACCTAAATTATTGATTTTTAAATTCTCATTTCCTTGAACTTTTCCGCCAAGTATGTGTGCTATTTGCTGTAAACTGAATTCCATAGATTAGTTTATATGATTTTTATACTAGATTTGTAACAAAATTCTACAAATTTAATGTTTTTATTCTATTTTTCTCAAAAAAAATCTCAAAAATCAATATGTACTGCAAACGGAAAGTATTTAGGCAAAAAAGTAGGCGCACAAGATAGACTTCTAGCTGATGTCCTTTTTTTGCCTTAGTTTTGTCATAGAATTCAACGGCGGAAAAGATATTAGCAACTGCTTGGAAATGATAGCTACCTAACCCAATTCTCAAACTCTTTTATATTAGTGATATACATTCCATATTGGTAGTCTTTTTCATTTTCAATAATAGGAGTTATTATATATTTTATTATATCTCTTAATGCTTCGTACATATTCGCTATATTTACATAAAATAATACATCATTAGTAAAAGGATTTGTTTCTTCAGTTATAAAGTATTCAGATTTATCTGGCCAATCAGTTATTAAAATATCATATAAAAAACAATCCACATATTCAGGTTTTACACAGTAATAACTGATGTCTTTAAAAAATTCATAATTGTCTTTGTCATTATTTTTAAGATAATCAAGTTCCTCCTGATATTTTTTTAAAAACAAGTCGTGAAAGCCTGAACTAATATATTCGTCTTTGTAAATGATTTGATTTGCTAATCTAAAACTTTCTTCAATGTAGGCAAACCACTGTTTCATTTGTTCAAGACTCATATTGAAAGCATTTGATATTTCAGAAATAGAAATAAAATTATCCAAAAATAAACGATATTCTGTTGTATATTTATCTTCTTTTAGCTCTTTAAAAAGAACAGCCATACCTAAATAAAGTGCTTTTATAGGGAAATTTTCAATACCTTTTTTTGGGGAAATTGCAAAGAAGCAGTCATTGAAATCAAATTGAAATTCTTGTTCCATTATTTATATTTTTGTAAAAATGCTTTTGAAAATTTATCTATATTCATATCAATTAAGTGTACGTAATTTGGTACACTTGCCTTATCACTAAAAGTAACTGCTTGTGTAGTTAATTGTGGTATATTCACATTAAAAGGTGCTATTAACATAGGTTTGTACCCTTTCGTTGTGGTATCCCAAAAATGTACTTCATAAAGGCTAGAATCTGCTTCAAAGTTTTGGAGTACAATTTTCTGTTTTGCTAAAGCTCCTGTTGCACTTCCTCCTGATGATGCTTTTTCCTGCCGTTGTTGATGTTCTAGCGTTAGCGACACCAACAACGGCGGGAAATCCCATAAAAACCAGTTTTCCCAAATCTTCAAGATTTGGGAAAACAAAAAATTAAATACTCAAAATATTCACCATATTGATAAGTTCTTGACTGATAGGTTTGGATTTGCTGATAGCATCTGCAAAAGGGGTATAGGCAAGTTGTTCATTTACAACGCCAATCATTACATTTTTGTAGCCTTTCATAAGTCCTTCTACTGCGCCAAGTCCCAAACGGCTTGCCAAAATGCGGTCTCGTGCTGTAGGCGCACCTCCACGCTGGATATGCCCCAATGTACTGACTTTTATATCAAATTTATCATTTGTTTTTTCTCTGATTTTTTTAGCTATCTCTGTAGCATTTCCTTCTTCATCACCTTCCGCAACAACAATAATAGAAGAGGTTTTTGAGCGGTTCCAGCCTTGATTAAGGGTTTCTGCCACAGTATCCAAAGAAGTCAAAGTTTCAGGAACCATCACAATTTCTGCACCGCCTGCAATACCACAAAAAATAGCAATATACCCAGAATCTCGTCCCATTACCTCAATAAAAAACACTCTGTCGTGAGAATCAGCTGTATCTCTGATTTTATCAATGGCATCTAGGGCAGTATTTACGGCAGTATCATAGCCAATAGTATAATCTGTACCAAATAAATCATTGTCAATAGTACCAGGACAGCCAACAGTAGGTATTCCAAATTCATTAAAAAAGACTTCCGCACCCGTAAAAGTGCCATCTCCACCAATGGCAATAAGCCCTTCAATATTATGTTTTAGGAGTTGCTCGTGGGCTTTTTTACGTCCTTCAGTAGTCAAAAACTCTTTACTTCTTGCCGTTTTTAGAATAGTACCACCCTTTTGAATAGTATTACTAACAGAATGAGAAGACATTTTAATTATCTCACCGTTAATCATACCATTATAGCCGTGTTTGATACCAAAAATTTCTATATTATGATAAATAGCTCCCCTAACGGCTGCACGTATGCAGGCGTTCATACCTGGAGAATCTCCACCAGAAGTAAATACACCAATTCTTTTCATATTATTATGGGTTTCAATGATGAGTATTTTGCAAAAATCAAATATACAAAAACTCCCTTTAAATCAACAATAAAATAAAGAAAGCCTTAATTGTTGTTTGTAAAGACATAAATAATGCTTGTAATGCCTGCAAGTTTATAATTTAAGCGTTATTTTTTTGATTTCTTGCCCTATACTAAGCATATTTGTACTAAATTCAAAAGTAATATTTTGACCAAAAAGTACTTTATTTTCAAATTTACGGTAAGTAGCAAGCGTTTTTAGCGGTTCTTTACCCGCTATGGCGGTTTGTTGGTTGATAGTGGTTACAGTGCATCTAGCGCAAGGTTTTGCGCAAGTAAACTTAATTCCATTTATCTGAAAATTTTGCCAAGTATCTTCCTCAAAAGCTTCTGTATGGCTCACCACAATATTAGGACGAAACCTATCCATTGTTATTTTGGGTGTGTCATTTGCCAAAAGTTTATCATTCAAATCATCAAGAGAAGCCTGACTAATCAGTAAAATAGGAAATCCATCAGAAAAAGCGGCCATTGTACCTTCTGGTGCATATCTGGTATCTACCTGACGTATTCCTCTGTCTGGCATCTGCACAAGGCGTACTTTGGTATGCAACATATCAGAAAACCAAGTATCAATGTCGTTGCTGGTAGATTCCGCAACGACATTGTCGTCCCAAATCTGTACATTCAACTCTTTATCAGCTTGTTCAGCTTTTATATTGATAAATATTTCTTGATTTTTATGGTTAAGATGTTCTACCATAAAGCCTAATTCTTGAAATTTGAGCCTAAAAAGAGCCAATTCTGGTATTTCTCTTTGCGACATAAATTTATTATTGCTATCAATGAGCATAAAACGCCTGTCCATTGTTAGTCCAAATTTGTCTAAATAGGTATTTTGTAGAGAAATTCCTCCCAAAGATTTAATAGGATAAGTGTATAATTCTGAAAGAATAGGCATAATTGTGAGTTATGAGTTGTGAGTTGTGAGTTATGAGTTGAAATACAATGTATTTTAACTCATAACTTAAAATTCATAATTATTTTAAAAGCCACTAAAATCATTATTAGTTTGTAAAATAGGCAAGGTTAGCGTGAATTGTGTTCCTTGATTTTCTTCTGAAATAAAATTTATATTTCCTTTGTGCATTTGTATAATACCCAAACTCACAGACAAGCCCAAACCTGTGCCTTTTCCTATTTCTTTATCTGTAAAAAACGGCTCAAAAATACGTTTTTGCTTATCCGCAGAAATACCTATGCCATTATCTGTGATTTCAATAAAAACCTCATTTTGTTTACTATTTTCCACATATCCAGTTTTTATCTTAATGAAACCCTTATTTTTATTGTTGCTGACATCAATGGCTTGTATGGCATTGGCAATAAGATTCATAAATACTTGGCGTAGTTTGTTTGGATAGCATTGTATCAACGGAATTTCTGCATATTCTCTCACAATTTGTGTATTATATTGATTTTGATTTTGAAGTAAAATCAGTGTTGCATCAAGTAAATTATGTATGTCTGTAACGCCCAGCATACCTTCATCAGCACGTGCAAAATTTTGTAATCCTCTGACAATTTCTGCTGTTTGTTCTGCGCCAGAACTGATATTTGCTAGCAATTCTTCTATTTCAGGAAGCGCATATTCATACCCAATTTGTTTTTTTAGCTTAATAATATCCTCAAATTGTTGTTTGATAACATTATTATCATTAGAAAAATTTGTAGCAATATTGTCGTATGCTTTAAGAACACTGGTAATATCTTTTAGCGTCATATTTAGTCCTTCACTGCTTGCCACAATATAACTTACTGGGTTATTGATTTCGTGAGCAATCCCTGCTACCAGCGTACCAATAGATGCTAATTTTTCTGCCTGAATAAGTTGCTCTTGTGTATGTTGAAGCTGTTTTATGGTAAATTCTAGAGCTTGTTTTTGTATTTCTAACTGATTATTAGTAATTTGTAATGTTTCTTGTACTTCTTTTTGCTTATGAATATTACTCATTGCACCCACAATCTTGGTAGGTTTACCATTTTCATCAAATTCTGCAAATTTAGCCCTATCTAATATCCATCTATATTCTCCTGATTTGCATTTTATGCGGTATTCTCTTTTAAAAGAGTTTAATCTTTTATCCAAAAACAACTGATACGCTTCTGTAATAGAATTTTTATCTTCTGGGTGAAGCATATCTGCCCACCAAGTCCAACCAATCTCAATTTCATTAGGAATATAGCCCAGCAAAAGGTAATAATTCTCACTCATATAAACCTTTTCATTAACCAAGTCAGCCTCATAATAGCCATCTTTTGTCGTGTAAAGTACATTTTCTAATCTTTTTCTTTCATAAACGACAATTTGTTGTGCTATTTTTGCCTCGTGTATATCCCGCAACGAGCCTGCTTCACGTATAGGAGTGCCATCACGTAGGCGTAGCATTGTGGCACGCTCATTGAACCAACGGTACTCACCAGATTTAGTCATTAAAAGCACTTCTACATCATAAACATTCGTTTTACCTACAATAAAATCATTATAAAGACTAAAAACTCTTTGTTTATGTTCAGGGTGAATAAGGCTACTCCAAGAATGGATTTTTGGAGGAAATTCGTTGTATTCAAAACCCAAAAGTTTGACAAACTGACGAGAGTACCAAATAGGTGCATCATCTGTAAGCTGTTGATTATCAGGTATATCAAGTTCCCAAAGTCCTTCTTTCATTGCTTTGTTGGCAAGTTTGAAACGGTCGTGCAAACGGTTAATTTCTTCTTGTTTGGCACGAATAATTTCAGATTCCATCACATCATTTCTATTTTTTGGAGAAATTTGTTTGATGAGTGCAATAAGTTCTTGCTTTGACAACTGTTCTAAATCATTAT
>JAYVHJ010000301.1:0-3343 GCA_043771315.1 Raineyaceae bacterium | reverse complement strand
GGGGGTGGTTTCTAAAAACTTTTCCAAACAAAATTTCTGTATTTCATTCACGAAAAAATGCAAATTTTCGCAGCTCAAATGCTCATTAAATTCTATGCTTCCAAAAGGCATTTTTAGCGGGCTAGAGGCAGTTTTAACACCTTTTTCTTCTCCAAAAAAAACATTAAATCTTGCATAAATACTGTTTTTCTCTTCTAAGAAAAGTGAAAAAAAAGCATTATCAAATTTATTATTGTTAGAATTATTTGTTTGCAAAAGCAAATGATGTGTTTTATTAAACAAAAACCCATCAAATTTCGCATTTTGGCTAATTTGATGGTCTATTTGATGTATATTTTCAGCAGAAAAAATAAGTATTTGCATATTTTTGTACTATGAAATATTTGCAAAGCGGGGGCTATTTTAGCTATTCTTTTAAAATTATAACTGGGTTGGCAAACAACTAGAAATAATTAAAAATAATATTAAAATATTTTTTTTAATTTGTCTAAGTTTTGATTTTCACAAAAATACACAAAAATTTTAAACTTTACATTAAAATTTTTGTGTATTTTTATTGGAGATTCAAAAAAACTGTTTCCTCTTTTAATCCGTCTTAAATCCTTGATTTAGAAAATTTTATTTTCTCACTTCCTTTCTCTAAATGCTAAGTTCCTTCTTAGTTTCTCTCGCCAAAAATCTAGCTCCATATTCTGTTCTATTCTCTTTCACAAAACTTATTCAATTATCATTAGATATATTTCACACTTCACACCTCAAAAATCTTTCCATTCGTCCAGAAGCACTTTTATATCTGTATATAAAAATCTATCTTTATCAATAAAAGGTACTTTTTTTCTGATTTTATCATATAATTTTTTGGTTTCCTTGCCCATTTGTGTCGCAACTTTTGCTTTTTTGAGTTGTTTTGTGCGTATATCAATGGCTTGCGTAGCCGTAAGCATCAAAATAGCTACTATTTTGCGTACATTTTCCAAAATTTCTAGGGCTTGCCTGCCACCAATAGTTCCCATACTTACGTGATCTTCTTGGTTGGCACAAGTTGGGATAGAATCAGCACTTGCAGGGTGTACAAGCACTTTATTTTCAGAAACCAAACTTGCCGCAGCATATTGTGGTATCATTAAAGCAGACATAATACCACTTTCATCTTCCGACAAAAAAGCAGGCAAACAGTCGTTTGTAGCCTCATCAACGAGTTTATTTATCTGACGTTCAGCGAGATTGCCTATTTCTGCAAACGCTAATTTGAGGTAATCCAAAGGCAAAGCAACTGGTTGTCCGTGAAAATTGCCCGCAGAAAGCACCAAATCTTCCTCCACAAAAATAATAGGATTATCTACAACGGCATTCAGTTCATTTTCAACGGCATTTTTGGTGTGTTGTATTGCTGCCAGACTTGCACCCATTACTTGTGGCGTGCAACGCACAGAATACGCATCTTGTGGAGTGATTTTTTTATCTGCAAAACGCAAAATAGTTGCCCAAGTAAGCCATTTTGGGGTGTTTTCTTCTTTTGGAAGATACCTAAAAATATCATCAGAAATCTTTAAAATCTTACCTTTTTGAAGGTCTTTTATTTGTTGTTGCAGATTATTTTGATAATTATCTTTGTCGCTTGGCAGATTTTTGATAAGATTTTCAGGGAAATGTGCTAAAATATCTTTGGCTTTTATTCCAAAAAAAGTTGATTTTTCAAGGTTTTGACGTACTTTTTTAGCAATTTCTTGTTGTCCTGTGTGCCTGCGTACCTCGTGAACTTGCGGAAAAAATGCTTGTTCTCTTGCACAAAGTGCCTCAAACATCATAGAAGAAGACAACACACACAAATCCAGCAGTTTTTCTCCCTCATACACGCCTATTGCGCCCAAAGCGGTCATTACACTTGTGCCATTTAGTAATGCAATTCCTTCTTTGTGTTGGAGTTCTATTTTTTCTAATTTTTTGATAGTCAATGCTTTAGATCCACTAATTGTTTCTCCATCAACTTCCGCAAGTCCTTCACCTATCAGCACGAGTGCCATATGAGAGAGGGGGCAAAGGTCGCCACTTGCGCCCACAGAGCCTTGTGAGGGGATTATTGGGTGGATTTTCTCGTTGATAAGGTTTTTGAGAAGTGTAATAGTTTCTTCTCTCGCACCAGAAAACCCAGCCAAAAGTGTATTCAGACGAATAAGCATAATAGCACGCACAATGGGTGTTTCAAAGGGTTTGCCCACACCGCAAGCGTGAGAAAGCAAAAGATTTCTTTGCATCAAACGTGCCTCCTCGTAGTCTGTAATGACTTTTGAGGCATTTGAGCCAAAACCTGTGGTAATGCCATAAACAACTTCTTGATTTTGCACCAATTTTTCTACATAATTACGGCTTTTTCTGACTGCTTTGAGGGCATTTTTGTCTATTTCTACGTGATGATAATGATAAGCAACAGAAATTACTTCTGAAATAGTTAATTTTTGACCATTAAGAACAACATTTTTCATTAAGTTTAGTTGTATTTTAGTTATATTTGCAAGAAAGTTGATTTTGAAACCATAAAATTAAGATAAAAAAATGAAAAAATACCTGTTTTCTTTTCTTTTAATGATTATTTTTCTTACAAATTCTCTGACGAGTTTGCAGGCGCAACAATACAACGCCGCAGAACAAGTTTTGGCGCAAGATGGCAAAATATATGTTGTGGTAGCAGTTTTGGGGACTATTTTGCTAGGATTTTTGGGTTATGTAGTATTTTTGGATAAAAAAATTACCAAAATAGAAGAACAAATTAAGAAAGAAGGGAAATAATAATAGCCACAAATACACAAAACAAGCACACAAATAAAAGTTTTATACTTTGATTTGTAGTGTTTTTTTTGTATTTTCGTGCTTTGGAAATGTAATCAGCATCAAATAAATAATAAATAAAATGATACACGTTGAAAATGAATTGCTTGTGGGCTTGGAAGATGTACAAATGAATATGTTTGGTGATTATCAAAAACTCTTGGGAGATGCTTGGATAAATAGAGTGTTAGAAACAACTGAAACTCCTTTAAAATTAGTAACATTATTTAGTGGTATTGGTGCAATAGAACAAGCGTTAACAAGATTAAATATAAAAACTGAATTAGTATTTGCTTCTGATAATGATAAATATGTGAAAGCTAGTTATTTTGAAAATTATGGTATTGATGAAAGTCAATGGTATAGTGATGTAAGAGAAATAGATGGGTATAAATACACTAATCAGGTAGATTTACTGGTTGGGGGAAGTCCTTGTCAATCTTTCTCTATGGTTGGTAAAAGATTAGGTCTAGAAGATACAAGAGGAACATTATTTTATGAATTTGCTAGGCTTGTG
>JAYVHJ010000300.1:0-9816 GCA_043771315.1 Raineyaceae bacterium | reverse complement strand
GAAGTAAATGGCGTTTTGCGGAATTATTACTTTGATTACATTTATAAACCTATTCGTAATGACGCAGGAGAGGTTTATGGCATTGTAAGTATTGCCATTGATGTGACAGAACAAGTAATAGCAGAACAAAAACTGCGAATAAGTTTGGAGCAATTTAGTGCTATGGCTGATAATATTTCGCAATTAGCTTGGATGGTGGACGACAAAGGCTCACTTTACTGGTACAACCAACGCTGGTACGACTACACAGGCACAACCTTTGAAGAAGTACAAGGATGGGGCTGGCAAAAACTCCACGACCCAGATACGGTAGATGCCACAACAGCACATTTTAAAGCCTGCATTGAAGCAGGAACGGATTGGGAAGATACTTTTGTGTTGCGTGGGAAAGATGGGATTTACCGTTGGTTTCTTTCAAGAGCTGTGCCTATCAAAGACAATAACGGCAAAGTAATTAGGTGGTTTGGCACAAATACGGACATTACTGAGCAAATAGAAACAAATAAAAAGGCAGAAGAAGCCACACAAGCAAAACAGCAATTTCTCTCAAATATGAGCCACGAAATCAGAACGCCTATGAATGCTGTTATAGGCTTTACCAACGTGCTATTAAAAACGGAACTAGATGAAAAACAAAGAAAATACATCAATGCTATCAAAGTGTCTGGCGACTCCTTGATAGTGCTTATCAATGATATTCTTGATTTGGCGAAAGTAGATGCAGGCAAAATGGTCTTTCAAAACATTCCGTTCCAGTTGGCTAACTCTCTGAGTACCATACTTAATATTTTTGAAATAAAAGTTCAAGAAAAAAACACCAAACTTATCACAAAATATGACCCCAATATTCCTGAAATGTTGTTGGGCGACCCCGCTCGTTTGCACCAAATCCTTATGAATCTGATGAGTAATGCCATAAAATTTACTACGGAAGGGCAAATAACCGTTAGCGTTGATTTGGTGAATGAAGATGAGCAAAAAGCAACTATATCCTTTTCTGTGGAAGACACAGGCGTAGGCATTGACAGCGACAAATTAGAGGCTATTTTTGATACTTTTCAGCAAGCCACGAGCGAAACTTCACAATTATTTGGCGGAACGGGCTTAGGACTTAATATTGTCAAGCAACTCGTTGAACATCAGGGCGGAAAAGTATCCGTAAAAAGCAAAATAAATGAAGGCTCAACTTTTAGGTTTGTAATGAGTTTTGATAAGACAACATTAGCAACAAAAATAGAACCAGAAATGGAAACGCCACCAACCCTTGAAAACCTTAAGATTTTGGTGGCGGAAGATGTCCGCTTAAATCAGCTTTTGATAAAGATATTATTAGAAGATTTGGGTGTTGAGGTAGAGCTTGCAGACAATGGCAAAATAGCCATAGAAAAGCTAGAAAATAATCATTATGATATTATTTTTATGGATTTGCATATGCCCGAAATGAACGGTTTTGAAGCAACAGAGCATATCCGCACCAAAATGAATATGGAAATCCCTATTATTGCCATTACCGCAGACGTAACGACTGTAGATGTTGAAAAATGTAAGGCTATTGGAATGAATGACTATATTTCTAAGCCTATTGATGAGAAAATGTTATACAAAAAAATCATCAAATACTTGCCCAAAACTAGGTAAATAATTGTCTAAAATCATATTTCTTAAAAAAACTTTGAACAATTCACTTTAATTCTTACTTTTGTACATGAAATGGGGTGCCTTAATACAACGGGCTGAGAACATACCCAAAACCTGATGCAGATAATGCTGCCGTAGGGAAGAAAACTAATAGTACAGAATTCTCATCTGTACACTAATTTTATATACAAAATCCAAAATGAAAAAATCATTTTTCTTGCGCTTGTGCGCTTGTGTATGTGTGTGCCTACTATTCTCACTCACCTCAAATGCACAAAACAAACAATTTTCTATTACAGGAAAGATTACAGAAGAAAATGGGCAAATTATTCCAAACGCTGTTATTTCTCTCAAAAACACCTTCAAAACTACATTAGGCAATGATAATGGCGTGTACCTTTTTTCTGGACTTTCAAAAGGAACGTACATTGTTGAAGTCAGTTTTGTAGGTTACCAAAATGCTACTCAAAGCATAAAAATTGAAGAAAATACAACAGAAAGTAACGAATTAAACTTTATTTTGAAAGAAAATACTTTACTTTCTGAAGAGGTGATTGTAACCGCCACACGTGCCACAGACCGTTCTGGAGTGGCTTTTAAGACTATTTCAGCGCAAGAATTGGGCAAACAAAATCTTGCACAAGATTTGCCTATTTTGCTGAATTTCACGCCCTCAATGGTGAGTACCTCTGATGCGGGCGCAGGCGTGGGTTATACGTCTATGCGCATACGTGGGAGCGACCAAACACGCATCAACGTAACCATAAACGGCATTCCGTTGAATGATACAGAATCACAAGGCGTTTTTTGGGTCAATATGCCTGATTTCTCGTCTTCTGTGGAAAGTATACAAATTCAGCGTGGCGTAGGCACTTCTACCAACGGTGCGGGGGCATTTGGAGCTACCGTAAACGTGCAAACAAATACTTTACAAGAAAAACCCTACCTTGAAATTAATAATACTTTTGGGTCTTTTGGAACGCAAAAAAACAATATAAAAGTCGGTACTGGGCTTATCAATGGCAAATTTACGGCGGATATGCGCCTTTCTCAAATAAAATGTGATGGTTTTGTGGACAGAGCCGCCTCAAATATGAGTTCTTATTACTTTTCTGGGGCTTATGTAGGTAAAAAAACGCTTGTGAGAGTCAATGTTTTTTCAGGAAAAGAACAAACCTATCAATCTTGGAATGGTACACCAGAAGCCAAAATAAGCGGAAATCCTGCACTTATTCAAGATTATATTGATAGAAATTATCTTGATGCGGAAGATGCTCAAAATATGCTTACTTCTGACAACAGAACTTATAATTATTTTACCTATCAAAATCAAACAGATAACTACAAACAAACACATTATCAGGCTATTTTTTCACACGAAATCAGCAAAAAATGGCAAGCAAATGTGGCTTTGCACTACACAAAAGGCGCAGGCTATTACGAAGAATACAAAAAAGACCAAAAATTCTCTCGTTATGGGCTTTCTGATGCCATTGTAGGCACAGGTGCAACTGCTACAACCATAAAAAGGACTGATTTAGTGCGTCAACGTTGGTTGGATAATGATTTTGGCGGATTTACTTTTTCTGCAGATTATAATTCTCGCAAAAATATGCGTATTAGCATTGGTGGAGCAGGAAATAAGTATGCTGGAAAGCATTTTGGGGAGATTATTTGGACGAGTGTTGCTAACGCAAATGTTGCTAAAAATCAGCGTTATTATGAAGGAAAAGGCACAAAAACTGATTTTAATATTTTTGGAAAGATTTTTTATGATATAAATAATAAAATAACTTTGTTTGGAGATTTGCAAGTCAGAAATATTACTTATGATATTTCGGGCATAGATAATAATTTAATTGATGTATCTCAAAAATCCCAATTTGCATTTTTTAATCCAAAAGTGGGAATAACCTACATCGCAAACGACAGACATAGTTTTTCAGGTTTTTTTGGGATAGGAAACCGTGAGCCAAACCGTTCTGATTTTGTGAATAGTACGCCTAATACTCGTCCACAAGCAGAAAGTTTGCAGAATTTGGAGGTCAATTATTCTTTGAAAGCTAAAAAAATGACGTTTTCTGCTAATTATTTCTTGATGAATTATCAAAATGAATTAGTTTTAACAGGAAAACTCAATGATGTAGGCGCAAATTTGCGTGCAAATGTTGCTCGTAGCTATCGTACAGGCATAGAACTAGAATTTGCAGCTAATGTTTCTAAAAAACTTACGTTGGGTTTGAATGCTACTTTTAGTCAAAATAAAATCATTAGTAAGTTTGATGAGTTTGTTGATAACTTTGATTTTAGTTCGTCTGAGCCTATTTCAGCGACAAATCCAAGAGATATTTTTGTAAAATCTCACGAAAACAAAGATTTAGCATTTTCTCCTAGCGTGGTTGGTGCAAGTCAGATAAGTTATAAAATTAGAAAAGATTTTGAGGTAAGTTTGCTCACCAAATACGTTGGAAAGCAATATTTGGATAATACACAAGATGAAAGCCGCAGCCTAAAAGCCTATCTTACGAATGATGTACGTTTTATTTACACGTATAAGCCTAAGTTTATGCAAGAAATTACTTGTACTTTCCTCATAAACAATGCTTTAAGTGAACTTTATTCCTCAAATGGTTATTTGTATAGTTATTCTAGTGGTGGCGCACTTTTTGCTGATAATTATTTGTATCCGCAGGCTGGACGTAATTTTTTGATGTCTGTTGGGCTGAAATTTTAGAAAAACAAAAAATAGTATAAAACTTAAAAACCTCAAAATTTTTCTAATTTTGAGGTTTTTATTGTATTTATACTCGTTTTGCTTCCACCATTGTATCTTCAAAATGCTTACCAACAGCATCAATAAAACCACGAGCAAACTCGTGATTATGCGTGAGCATCTCAAAAAACTGGTTTTTATCTATCTCAAACAGTATAGTAGGCTCTGTTGCAACAATATCACGCTCATAAAAATCATCATCTCCTACTAATTTTTCTCCAAGAATTTCTCTTTGCTCGTATGTTTTTATGATTTTTTCATCATCTCCAAAAGAAGCCAAACGACCACTCACAACCACATAAATAGGACTTTCTGCATTTTGTCCCTTGTGCAAAACTATGGTATCTCTTGCAATTTTGCGTACTTGTATGAGTTCTACAATTTCAGAAACAATATCAGAAGGAATATTTTGGAAAAAGTCAATTTCTTTCAAAAACATTGTTTTTTGTATTCTCAAAGGCATTATTTCAAGAGTGTTTCCTAATGCTTTTTTCATTACTTCATCTATTTCAAGCATAGTTTTTTTGTGCAAACGGTCTTTCATAGCCTCATATTGTGGGCGGTCGTGTACACAAATTGCCCACGCAGAAGTTTCGTACAGAAGTGGGTCTGGGTGAAATAAATTAGCTTTTAGCTCCTCCAAACCAATCAAATCTTGTGTATTTCCAAGAGAATAAATAGCAGTGGCACGTGTCCAGCGGTTGGTAAAAGTATAATCTCTGCTGATAAGGTGTTTCAAAACATCAACGGAATTGAATTTTTCACGAGGGAAATAAATCTGCAATTTTTCTACTTTTTCCTCATTTTTGATGTCTTCCAAAATAGGAAAGAGTTTTGGTTTAAGTTCATCAGCCAAAAACATATCCAAAAGCTCAATAGCAAACATTTTGCCGTCTGCTTGGTCACTTTCTAAGCAATCTTTCACAAGTTGTATAGATTGGTAATCATATATCAATGACAACAAAGTAAAGATACTTTCAAAATTATAAGCCACTTCATCTTTTAAAGATTTGAAAAGATATTCATTATAACGAGCATCTTTTATCTCTGAAAGTGCCGCAATATCCCACGCAGCATCTCCAATTTCAACTTCTATTATATGGTTGATAAGCGTGTGTTTGTCTTCTGGCACTTTGATATTGTTATAACTAAATGCAAAAAGAGCCTGTTCTATGACTTCTTGGTCTGGATACGAAAGTTTGCCCCACAACAAGGAAATAGCTTTTGGTGTACCAATTCTGCCATAAATCTGCACAATACGGGACATAATATGTTCATTTTGTCCCGTTTTTTGGAAAGAAGCTTCCAAAAATGGCAAAACATCATCACCCATAGCAATCAGGGCGGCAGCAGCGGCATTTCCTAGCAAAGCAGAAGGTAAAGCATCAATAAGAATAGTCCAAGATTCTGGTTTTTTGATTTTTCGTGCTGCGTGAATAGCATACAAACGTACTTTAAAATCAATATCACGCAATAATTCTATCAATAAATATTCATTTTGTGGATTAGCAACAGTATGGAAAATCTTTGCTATTTCTAATCTATCATTGATGTTTCTTGATTTTACTTGCTTTCGTACTTCTTCATCAGTCATTTGTTTGAAAGAAGTAATGCCTTCTTGTGTGATATTTAGGGCATCAATTTTTGCCATTGCATAGTCTTGCACCATAGGAAAATCAGCTTTATTAGCCAAAGAAACCATTTTTTCTTCAAAAAGTGTTGGTTCTAATTTTTCCATTAGTTTGAGGGCAAAAATAACTTTTTCTGGGTTGTCACTTTTGATTTCGCCCAAAAGCATTCTATCAATAGAAAACTCACTATTGACATTTTTGACTGCCTTATTTTTGGTGCTAATCAGCGTTTCTTGTAGCGTAATGCGGTATTTTTCGTACATTTTGTTCGTTGCAAAAATCCAACCTATAATAATTGGAATAAGTGCAAAAATGAAAAGAAGCAAACTAGAAAAATGTAAAACTTGTATTCCTGTCAAAATAAGCCCTGCAATAAGCCCAGAACCTACTTTTATGATTCCGTCCATACGTGCCATTACGTCTAGGCGTATAGTGGCATCAATAGGAAAATAGAAAAACTTAAATACAGCATCATCAACGGCATCTTTGAGAGAACTAGTAAACAGTTTGCTCAAAGCTACTGCCAAAAAGAACAAAATAAAACCGCTTGAAGCAAGTTCAAAGCCCATAAAAGTACCAATAAAGGCACATAAAGCAGTAAAAACAACTAAAAGTATAGGATTTATGAGCAAAGTAACACGTAAGCCGTAAGTTTCTACGAGCCAATCACTTACAAAAACCTGAATAATCAGGGCAAAAACTAGCGTAATCCCCTGAAAAACGGCAATGAAATTCTGCAAATCTTTCTCATCTGGGTATTGTTGCCCCATCACATTGACAAAAGTATAATCAACAAATTTGCTTCCTATCATAGCAAACATAATAAAAAGCATCATAGAAACAATATATTTGTTCTTTAATATTGTTCTAATGCCAAATGTAGCCACTTTTTTTGCCTCTTCACCACGTGTACGTACCCGTTTTTGCTTGCCTTTTGCAAGCAAAGGAGATTTTGCAATGATAGCCAAATAAAGCCCAATAATGATAAATAATGCTACAATACTGATATAAGTAAGGTCTGCAGTGTTAGGCAAAAAATTAGAAATAATAGGAATAGTAAGGAAGGCTATCAAAGTTGCTACACCTTTCCCAATATCCACGCCACCTACAATACGTTTTTGTTGTTTTAAGACAAACATACGAGCAATACTTCCCCAAAAAATCAGCAATAAAAGTGCATCAAAAGGACCCATAAGCACTAATGATAGGAAAATAAGGTCTTTTTTGTTTTTCATTGTTTCTGGCGTTATCTCACCATAACCCACACGAATAGCAATCAAAGAACACAAAATAATGAACAAGACTGCCACAGAAAGGCGTGAGAAAGATATTTTGGATTGTAAGAAAGAAAAAAGATAGGTAAACACTATCCCTATGCCTCCTGTAGCCATTACAGCAAGGGGCAAATCTGTTTTTTCATTGAGATTTCCTACAAAAAGTGTCATAGTGGCTACATCATAAGTAGCCAAGAAAACACCAATAGCAAAACCCATAGCAAGCAGTAGCATTACTTGTACAAACTCATTATCTTCAATATCAAAGATTTTTAAAAGAATTTTACGCATAAGTAATTGTAAATTTTAAATTGTGAATGAATGCAAAATTAGATGTTCATTAAATTATTATACTTTAAATAAAATAATTTTGTTATTAGGCAAAAAGCACTCTTATTTGTTGATAATTATCAAAATATACGAAACTATAAAACAAATAAAAGTAATTGATATTCCTATCAAAGGAGCTTTGAACCAGTATTTTTTTGCTAACCAAACATAAAATCCAATGGTTGTGATATTAAACAAAAAAAAGAAATGTTCAGTTTGTAAAATACTAAAGTGTTTAACTACCAAGTAAAAATTTATTACTCCAATAAATATTGCCCCACTACTATGACTTGCATTAAATCCTATCCAAGCCTTCCACATTGTTGTTTCTTTTGTCAAAATGGGACTTATAAGATGCATTTCTTTTTCCAAATTCTCGTTTCTGGGCAAAAATTTATTTGTAAAAAATATATATACTAAATGAATAGTCCCTAAAAATGCTATTATCACAGAGCCTAACATCCACAAATATTGTGCTATTATCATTTTGATGTTGTAAAAGTGAGTGGTAATTGATTTAGGTGTTATCAAAAATTGATAGCATTTTTAATATTTTGGTGTTAGGCTATCAATTTTTTGAATGATGTTGTTTTGTTCTTTTTGATATTTTTCAATAAACAATGCTAATTTATTCATTATCAATATGTTATTAAAAAGTATAATATACTTTATCTAGGTACTTCCACAGATTGTACTATTTGGTTGATAACTTCTTCCACATTGATACCTTCCATTTCTTTCTCTGGTGTAAGCATTACTCTGTGTCTTAGCACAGGGAAAGCCACATATTTGATGTCGTCTGGCGTAATAAAATCTCTTCCCTGCATTGCTGCATAAGATTTTGAGGCATTAAGTATGGCAAGAGATGCACGTGGAGATGCACCCAGATATAAAGAATGGCTATTGCGTGTTGCGCCTACAATAGTTGCAATGTATGTAAGCAAGTTATTTTCAACGTGTATTTTCTTAATAATTAAGCGGTAAGCCTCAATTTCTTCTCCCGAAATAACTACTTGTACTTCTTGTAATTGGTGCGCATTTCCACGTTGCGTTGCTTTGACAAGTATTTGTACTTCTTCTTCTAATTTTGGATAATCAATTTCAATTTTAAATAAAAAACGGTCTAATTGTGCCTCTGGAAGTCTGTAAGTGCCTTCTTGTTCTATTGGATTTTGTGTAGCAATCACCAAAAAAGGTGGTGGCATTGGGTAAGTATGCCCATCAATGGTTATTTGGCGTTCTTCCATTACCTCAAAAAGTGCGGCTTGTGTTTTGGCAGGCGCACGGTTTATTTCATCAATAAGTATCAAATTAGAGAAAATAGGACCTTTTTTAAACTCAAATTCTGATGTTTTGAGATTAAAAATAGACGTTCCTAACACGTCTGAGGGCATCAAATCTGGGGTAAACTGAATACGAGAAAAATTGATGGCAATAATTTTTGAAAGAAGTTTTGCAGTAAGTGTTTTTGCCACACCTGGCACGCCTTCTAGCAAAATATGCCCATCAGCAAGCACAGACGCAATAATTAAATCAACTACTTTTTCTTGCCCGACAATTACTTTACTGATTTCATGTTTGATATTGATAACGGCATTACGCAAAAAGGTCAAATCAATACGTTTTTCAAAAATATTCTCTTCTATTTTATGATTATTTTCGTTAGAACTTTCGTTGTTCTCGTTATTTGGGTTAATATTTTCTTTTTCCATTATGTAATTTTGATGTAATTTTGATGCTTTTAATCACTACAAAAGTAATGAAAATTACAGAAATAGCAAATAACATAAGAATTATATTTGTATGTTTATTTTGGTGAAAAATAAAATCCCTGATTTTTCTTTACAATAGTAATGCTATTGTAAAGAAAATTATATATATTTGTGCCATTTAAAACATATATTCATCACTTTATGGCGCATTCAAGCAATATTAATCCATTAAAAAGATTACAAGATTTAATTTCTTTGGACAAAACAGAAATTGTTTCTATTTATTTTTATGCTATTTTGAGTGGTTTGGTACAACTTAGCGTACCAGTTGGTATTCAGAGCATTATTGGCTTTGTGTTAGGTGCCTCTATGGTTACGTCTATCTACGTGCTGATTGTGCTTGTGGTGCTTGGCGTGCTTGCGGGTGGCGTGATGCAAATCAACCAAATGAAGATAAT
>JAYVHJ010000299.1:0-9220 GCA_043771315.1 Raineyaceae bacterium | reverse complement strand
GGAAGATTGGAAAAAAGTGCTTATTTCTATTAGGGACAAAGACCATAATTTTTTGGATAGTTTTAGGTATCATTTTATGGATGCCAAAGGCTTACGTTTTTTCTTGCCTATTTTGCTCACAAGGCACGAATTTGAGTGTTTGAGTTATATGTTTTTAAATCTTATAAGTGGGCAACACGACTCTTTTATTATTGAAATGTTGTCTTTACTCACTCCAGCGCAAGAAAAATGTATTTTAGATGCTTACAAAATAGAAATAAATTTTGAGGGTGAAATTGCCTATTATTCTGATTTTGGATTTAGCAGAGAAAGTGCCATTAAGAAAATAAAAGAAACAGATGATTATGTTATTTGCGAGTTTTTGAAACGATATTTTGATACCAAACATACTAACAATATATTAAAATCCTAAAAAATATACGACAATATGAAACAAAAAATATTCTTTCTAATTCTCTTTATTTTGAATATTTCCAATATTTTTGGTCAAAATTCTAAGCATAATATTTTGTTTGGAGAGCGAAATCTTGATGATATTGCTGATATTTCTTCCAAAACCTCCATTTATTTTGATAAAGAAGGTTCTCTTTATCCTGATTATTTTATCTCAAATGCGTCCTTACTCCAATCTGATGCATCACTTGTCAAATGGTACGGAAATAATCAAACAGCATTTTTTGACATTTCTAAAAACTATTATTGCAAGTTCTCTAAATACAGTTTAGAAAACTGTAATATTTTAAATGATTCTATTAGTTCATTCTATATCAAGCAGATAAATAAGAAAAAAACAGATTTTAAATCTCTAACTTTTCTTATTCACGGATTTAGAAAACCATTTATAGAAACCAATGGAGATGCTAGTTCTCCTGCCGACTACAAAACTATGCAGGAAACTATCAATCAATATACCAAAACTTTTTTTGTAGAGATTTATTGGGACGGTTTGTATGGAAAACGGTTTTCTGCTAATTTGAAAGCAAATAAAATTATGTATGCTGTTTTTGAAAAATCCCAAATCAATGCGGAATTTGTGGGCGCAAGTCTAAAAAACATTATTTCTAAAGTAAAATTTGATACCATAAATATCATTACGCATAGTTTGGGCGCAAAAGTTGCGCTTTTTGCTTTATTAGACATGAAAAATGATAATCTTAAAACGCCTTCAAACAACAAAATAAACCTTATTTTTATAGCTCCTGCCATTTCTGGAGAACTTATTGTTGATAATTTTTATAAAAGAAATACAAAAATTGCCTACAAAACTGCTGATAATTACCATTTTTCAATTATTTATAATGAAAATGATATTGCGCTAAGAAAAAAGGTAGGTTTTGTAGGTCCAGGACCTTACAAACACGGAAATACCACGCTAGGTTGCAATTATGATGCGGCTGCGACCAAACTCCAAACAACTTTTCAGACAAAATTCCCCAATTCAACACTAGATTTATATGATTGTTCTAGTGTTGGAGGTTGTCATTTGGTACGTTGTTATTTTTCCTCAAAGAAATTGCAGGACGCAATTAAAAATCTATAGCTTTAACATATTTATTTTTCCTGAAATTAGAAGGAATGGTATATTTGTAAAATCAAAAAAACAAAATAACAGTTTTATGCTTCCAGAAATAAAAAAAATCATATTTGAGAATTACACAGATATTCACACAGAAACAGACAACGAAAACTCGCTTAGAGTTGCGTTGAGAGATAATTATTGGATAGAATTTTTTATTAAAAATGTTAATGAAAATGATGTTATGGTAATGAGTTTGGTTCTTTGGAAAAATTTTGAAGATTTCCCTATTTATGGAGAAATGGGAGAGTATCAAGCACGAATGGAAAAATATTTGGAAACAAATCATCTTTCTCCAAAAAATAGGATTATAAATAGTGGAGGCTATTTTTATTTGGAGCAAACCATCATCAGTACAGAAAATTTGAAGGAAAATTTAGATGCAATAATGTCATTGGCAAATACTTTGCATTATCTTTGAAAATTCATTTTGAGGTTATTTTTTCCAAAATTCATTACATTCAAAAGGCTCAATTTTGCTTTTTATTGAAAACTGACCTGATACAAATATGCCTGCGCTATCATAAGCAAAATGAGCAATAATTGTGTCTTTTTTCTCAATAGAACGGTATGAAATCCAGTCAAAACCTCTATTTTGAGGGTCTGTAATTTTTGGATAGAATTTTATTGCATTGCCTTTTCTTATTTTATGTTTGTTTTGCCAACCTTTAAACATTTCTATTTGATATTGAATAGTTGTATCATTTATTACTTTTGTACGTAATTCATTGTACCCACAAATAAGCACAAACGGTATTTCTTGTGTAAGTCCTGTAAGAATTTCCGCCGCACTTTCAGTAGCATATTTGGATAAATTTGTTTCTTTTTGACAACAAATAAATGATACAATTAGCATAAATGATACAATCAATAAAATAAATATAGGTTTTTTCATAGAGATTTTTTAACTTAATTTCAACCAAATATAGGAATAAAAAGCAGTAAAATATAAATAGTTTGCAAATACATAGAATAATAGTTATCTTTGCGTTTATAAATCAAATAGTCCAATAAAAAAATGGTTTTAACAGAGAGAATACAAGCCGACAAATTGCTTTCAGCAGTAAATATGCTAAAAGTGATAGCACACCCAATAAGGCTTGCTATTGTAGATTTATTGACAGAAAACGAAAAAATGACCGTTCTTGAAATTCAAGAAGCACTAGGTTTGGAACAAGCTATTGCTTCTCAACAACTTACACTTATGGAAGATAAAGGCGTTTTGATTTCCACAAAAGTAAGCAGAAATAAATATGTTTCTTTGAGATTTCCTAAAATGAAAAATATTATTATTTGTCTAGAAAATTGCTGTGAAAATATTTAGGAACTGAAGGAACTCAAAAAATATTTTTTTTGTCTTTTACATAGAATAATAGCTATCTTTATATTTATAAAACATTATCAAAATAAATGGAAATAATAGGGTTTGTACTAAGTATTTTGATAGGCATTTCATTGGGGCTTATTGGTAGTGGGGGTTCTATTCTTACCATTCCAATTTTGGTGTATATTGTTCATATTCAGCCAAGTACAGCCACAACATATTCATTATTTATTGTTGGGGTTACTGCTTTGGTGGGTAGCATTAGGGGTGCAAAAGATAATTTGCTAGATTATAAGGTGGCTTTTTATTTTGGGTTGCCAAGCGTGATTGCTATTTTTATAATGCGCCAATTTGTTGTGCCGTTGTTGCCCACTATATTTTTTAGTTGGGGAGATTTTAGCGTGAGCAAAGATGTTTTTATAATGTTGGTGTTTGCTATTTTGATGATATTTGCTTCTTTTTCTATGATAAGAAAAAATAACTTGATGATGGAAGTTGAAGAAAATAATTTTATAAATAAAAGTCAAATAGTATTTAAAGGAATTTTAATAGGTTTATTAACGGGTTTTGTGGGAGTTGGAGGCGGCTTTTTGATTATTCCAACGCTTATTTTTTCTGCAAAATTACCAATGAAAAAAGCCGTAGCAACTTCTCTTATTATCATTGCTGCTAATGCGCTGATTGGTTTTGCAGGAAGTTTAAATAATTTTAATAATCCTCATAATAATTCTAGTGCTATTGACTGGCACTTTTTGCTGATTTTCACGTTGTTTGCTATCATAGGAGTTTTTATAGGAATATTATTAAGCAAAAAAATAAGCAACGAAAAACTAAAACCTGCTTTTGGTTGGTTTGTTCTTGTTACAGGTATTTATATAATTTTAAAAGAAATTCTGTAATTATGAATTATAAGTTATGAATTATGAATGAATACAAATTTTTGATAATCAAATGATTATATAACCTTTGGCTAAATTAAAACAAACTAATTATATACAATAAATTACTTAACATAATAAAAATTATGGAAAATAAAACACATTGGGAAAATGTATTTGCCACAAAAAATGCTAATGAAGTCAGTTGGACACAAGAAAATCCTGCAAGTATTTTGTCATTTTTAGAGGAGATAAAACTACCAAAAACAGCTAATATTATTGATGTGGGTGGAGGAGAGAGTTTTTTAGCAGAAATCCTGCTGAATTTGGGCTATCAAAATATTTGGGTGCTGGATATTTCTGAAAAAGCGTTAGAAAAAGCCAAAAAGAGGTTAGGGGAGAAGGCGCACCTTATCAACTGGATAGTTTCTGATATTACTGATTTTCAAACTGATGGGGGAAATAATATAAAGTTTGATTTTTGGAATGATAGAGCAGTTTTTCATTTTTTGACAGACGAGGATAGTATTAAAAAATACATCAAAATCATTGAAAATTCAGTAAACCAAAATGGTCACTTTTTGTTGGGAACTTTCTCTGAAAATGGACCTCTCAAATGTAGTGGTCTAAATATCAAACAATATTCAGAAGAACAAATGAAAATTACTTTTGAACACAGTTTTAAGGCAATCAAATGTTTTACGGAAGCGCATAAAACGCCTTTTGATACTATCCAAAACTTTCAATTTTGCGGATTTGTAAAAGTGTAAATAATTAAAATTATTAAGAATCCTTAGGGTGTAATCCTTTGATATTCAAAGTTTTAATCAAATTACACCTAAGGGTTTATTCAATTAAATAATAAAATCAAAAAATGTTAGAATTTATCAGACAACCTTGGCATTGGGCAGTAGCAGGCACTTTATTAGGGCTTACCGTTCCTATTTTGCTTCTTATGGGCAACAAAAAACTAGGAATTTCGTCATCTTTACGCCATATATGTGCTATGTGTATTCCTGCAAAAATTTCTTTTTTCAAATATGACTGGAAAGCAGAAATGTGGAATTTATTTTTTGTAGCTGGGATATTTATTGGTGGTTTTTTGGCTACAAATTTTTTGAGTAATCCTGATATTATTGTGGTTGCAGAAAGTACAAAAGCAAGTTTGGCACAATTTGGTATTACAGATTTTAGTCATTTGATGCCTATGCAGCTTTTTAGTGTAGAAAATATTTTGACATTCAAAGGCTTTATTTTCTTTGTGTTTGGAGGTTTTCTTGTTGGTTTTGGCACTCGTTATGCAGGCGGTTGCACGAGTGGACACACTATTATGGGTTTGTCTAATCTTCAAATGCCTTCTCTGATTGCTACTTGCTGTTTTATGGCGGGAGGTTTTTTTTCAGCTAATATTTTGTTGCCTCTTATCTTCAAATTAGTATAGTTATCAGCTTGAGTAATCAACTTGATAGCTACTAAATCCAACATTTAACCATTTTTATAAAAATGAAAAATATCAAATATCTTATTTTGGGAATTATTTTTGGGACAATATTTGTTAAAGCAGAAATCATTAGTTGGTTTCGTATCCAAGAAATGTTCCGTTTGCAATCTTTCTTTATGTATGGCGTGATAGGAACGGCAATTTTGGTAGGTATGATTTCTGTACAAATCATTAAACGCTTTAATATCAAGACATTAAGTGGAGAAAGTATCACTTTTGAAAACAAAGAATTTAGTAAAGGGCAAATTTTTGGCGGACTGATTTTTGGTATTGGTTGGGCAATAACGGGAGCTTGTCCTGGTCCACTTTTTGCACAAATAGGTAGCGGTTTTTGGGTAGTTATTGTTACATTTTTGAGTGCTATTGCAGGGACGTGGACTTACGGCTATTTTAAAGAAAAATTACCTCATTGAAAATTAAACTTTCCAATAGACTTTTCCAGTTTTTAAATAATATAAAAGTACAAAATCAAAAACTTGAATATCCTTGCACCGTCAGCTAAAGCAGACGGCAAAATATAATAAAAAGCAAGACAAAAAAGTTTCTGTTCGCTTTATCTTCTTTGCCGTCTGCTTTAGCTGACGGTGCGAATATTTTTGAGTGCTTAACTACTCACTAATTTATATAAAGAAAGAGAGAGGATATCCATAATTTTCTAAATAAAATTTCAATTATTAAAAAATATAAATAAAATGACAATAGAACAAATTTATACTGGTTGCTTGGCGCAAGGTGCGTATTATATCACCTCTAACGGTGAGGCGGCAATTATTGACCCTTTGCGTGAAACAAAACCTTACACAGACCGTTTGGAACGTGATAATGTAAAACTAAAATACATTTTTGAAACGCATTTTCACGCTGATTTTGTGAGCGGACACTTAGATTTGAGTAAAAAAACTAATGCTACGGTTGTTTTTGGTCCTGATGCAGCTTTTGATTTTGATGCAAGTTTTGATGCAAGTTTTGATGTTATTTCTGCAAAAGATAATCAAATTTTTGAAATTGGTACTATAAAAATAAAAGTCTTACATACACCAGGACACACGTTAGAAAGTTCTTGTTTTCTTTTGATAGATGAAAATGGCAAAGAAAATGCGCTTTTTAGTGGAGATACATTGTTTATTGGTGATGTTGGTCGTCCAGATTTGGCACAAAAAGCTGCCACAATGACTCAAGAACAATTAGCAGCCATTTTGTATCATTCTTTGCGTACCAAAATAATGGTTTTGCCAGATGATGTGCTTGTTTATCCTGCTCACGGTGCTGGAAGTGCTTGTGGAAAGAATATGAGTAAAGAAACTTTTTCAACTATTGGTGTTCAAAAGCAATTAAACTATGCTTTGCGTTCTAATATGACTGAAAACGAATTTGTAGAAGAAGTAACAGATGGACTTTTGCCCGCACCTGCGTACTTTGGTATGAACGTACAAATGAATAAAAACGGTTACGAAAGTTTTGATACAATTTTGCATAATGGTATGAAAGCTATTGAGTTAGCACAATTTGAAATCATTGCGGAAGCAAATAATGCTTTAATTTTGGATACAAGAAGTAGTGGGGATTTTGCACTTGGTTTTGTTCCACAGGCTATAAATATTGGTATTGGTGGGGATTTTGCGCCTTGGGTGGGAGCAATGATTGGTGATGTGAAATGCGCTATTATTTTGGTTACGGAAGTTGGAAAAGAGGAGGAAACTATCACACGCCTTACTCGTGTAGGATTTGATAATATTTTGGGTTATTTGAAAGGCGGTTTTGAGGCTTGGAAAAACGCAGGAAAGGAAACTTATACCGTTGATACAGTCCACAGAATTACGGCGGAACAATTTGCTGATGAGTTTACGCCTGCTAGCGAGGTAATTGACGTACGCAAAATGGGAGAATATGAAGCTGAACACATAGAAGAGGCATATTCTCGTCCTTTGGCAAACATCAATGAATGGATAAAAGACATTAACCCAAATGAACATTTTTATTTGCATTGTGCAGGTGGCTACCGTAGTATGATAGCTGCAAGTATTTTGCAGGCACGAGGTTATAGGAATTTCACAGAAATTGAAGGTGGTTTTAATGCCATTGCAAAAACAAATATTCCTAAAAGTAATTTTGTTTGTCAGAGTAAAGTGTAAAAGTAGCCACTAAATCTCAAAGGGAACTTTAATATAAGTTTACTTTAACTTTCCAAAAGTTTTAAACTTTTGGAAAGTTAATATCCTACCTTATTCTATTTTCTTAAATTGTATATTTACTCTTGCACCTGAAATTTTGCACCCAATAATTTTGGAATTTTTATCTCGTGAAAATTCCACTTTACGAAAAAACCACTCATTTGTTAGAAAAATATCAGGCTGAAAAACAGCCATTTTTATATCATCATTTCTTATGTGAGTTGCTACTAAAACATCATTTCTAATTACAAAAACATATTCTGTGCCTAATTCTTGGCTATAATATTTCCCTGTAAATGCGGATAATTGTACTTTTTCCTTCTCAAAAGGTACAATTAAAATACGTTTGCCTTTGTACTCAAAATCATAATATTTGAATTTTAACAAATCAATTTTTTCTTGTATCATTTGGTTTGTTTTATGAAAAGAAATTTTGTCATTTCCATCACCAATCAAAAATTCATTTTCAGAAATTGCAAATAATTCACTTCTTTGAGTATCTCCCAACGTTTGTAAATACAGTTTTTGAGAATTTTTCACATCTCTACTAATATTAAAAATAATGCCTGGCAAAATCTCAAAATCTCCTTCATAAGATTTTAATAATGACTCTTTTATAATAATTTTTTTAGTATTTTTATTATTAGTAGCTATTATTTTTTGAGATTCTTTTTCTTTAATTTGTTGATTTTCAAGGAAAAAATCAACAAATTTATAAGCAATTTCTAATGGATTAAAACTATCAGAATTAGCCATAATGACCACAGAAAACTGATGTTTTGGCACTCGTAGCAAATAAGAACGAAATCCTGCATCTCCACCACCGTGAAAAATCACCTCCAATCCTTTATATATTTTTATTTCTTGTCCCAACGCATACGATATTTTCTCACCATTATTTAAAGTGCTCTTTTGTTGCATCTTGTTAAAAATATTTGTATCTCCAATAATACTATTTTCAAAGTTTAACGCCCACAAACTCAAATCTTCAATAGTCGTACACAAGCCAGTAGAACCAATTATTGAGTGATTAAGCATATTTTTCTTGTATGTTTTTTCATTAATTGGCGTGTAGGAATACACTCTATTTGGAATTATTTTTTCGGGATTATCCAAAAAGAAAGTATTATCCATTTTTAAAGGCATAAAAATTCTTTCAGAAGCAAATTCTGCAAGTTTTTTACCTGAAACTTTTTCTACAATTTTCCCCAATAAAAGATAACCAGAATTACTATACTCGTACTCAGCACCAGCAATAAAATTAGTTTCTTTTTGTTTAATGATGAGTTTGTAGGCTTGGTTATTTGTAATAACATCATCTAATCTTGTGCCTACAAGCCTATTTAAGTCGGTTTGTTCTCGCAATCCACTTGTATGATTAGCAAGATGACGTAGTGTAATTTTTTGTCCAAAATCTGTTATTTCAGGCAAAAACTTTCTTATATCATCCTCTAACGACAATTTTCCCTCTTTTTCCAACAACAAAATACAAAAAATAGTAAATTGTTTTGATATAGAAGCCACGCTAAACACAGAATTTGGCACAATTGGAATATTATACTCTAGGTTTGCTATTCCAAAACCTTTTTTGTAGATAATCTTGCCATTTTGCATAATAGAAACAGCAACTCCTGGCGCATTTTTAGTGTCATATTTTAACAAAATTTCATCAACTTTTTCAATAGCAGAAAGTGTTTTTTGTATTTTTACTTGTGCTTCTAGCAGATTTGTCAGATTTATTTGGAAGAAAATAAATAACAAAATTTGAGA
>JAYVHJ010000298.1:0-3888 GCA_043771315.1 Raineyaceae bacterium | reverse complement strand
ATAAAAACTATGAAAGAATTAGCAGAAAGTGGCAACGGATTAAATAGTTTTATAAGCAAAACAGTTCGTAAAAATTATGCATCAAAATCATAAAAAATAACCTCCAAATCTACAATTCAATTTTTGTAACATTTTCATTATCTAATTCATCTCGTACACGTAGCTCAAATGTGCCTTTAAGCGGTTTTTCAAAGGCGACATCAGTCCAAATCAGGCTAGATTTTGATTCATATTGCATCAAAATAAATTCACCATTAAGATACGCCTTAAAATCTTTTATTCCAGCACCATAATCTGAAATAGAAAAACTCACACGTTTAGCATTTTTGCCTACCAAACGCACATTGGGTGGGCTTGTGTCTTTTTCTATTCTAAATTCTCCTAAATATTTTGTCTTAAAAGTGATTGTACTATCCGTAATGACAGATTTTAGGAAACTGCGAGTATAACCATAACCAAAAACTGCCATTTTTGCAGGATTATCAAATACTTTATCTATTTTAACGCCTGCTTTCTTATAAAAATACGTTACTTCTATTTCTCTTGCAAGTGGCACTAAATTATTTCCTATAGTAAAATTGGTCTGGTTTGACCAAATAGGAATATACGTACTATCAAATAAAGCATTTTTCTTAAAATTTATCCTAAAATAATCATCTTTATAAATATGATCCACATTAGAAGGAATATAATTTTTATTCATAAAAATCACTAAAATATCTCCTATTTGTGCTTTTGAGGGCATTTTACCATTGATAATAGGATAAGTATAAATATTTTGAACGCCGTTCAAATTATTCTGTCTATTAGTTGTAGCGAGTGCCACTTCAAAGGGTACAGAGGAAACTGCATCATAAACAAACATTTTCTCCTGCTTTCGCAAACCGTTTACCTTCAAAATAAGCGTATTATTGCTTACTTCATAGCTTATTTTTGCTTTGTTTAAAAGTGCGTCAGGCACAAAAGAAAGCACTTTTTTATCTTTTCCAATGATTTTAAACTCCAAAACAGACAAATTATTATGAATATCAGTTGCTTCTATGCTGATATGATAAATTTGATTAGGTTTTATATTTATTTTTCCTTTATTGTATTTTTGCAGAGAAGTAGTATCAGAAGTATAAATATTCAAGTAATTTCCATCACTTTCATAGCACTTTTCTAGTGCTAAACCCGTTGTACGGTGTTTGCGGTAGTCAAGGTGCATATTCATATTGCGTTGGTCATCAACAGCATAATTATTGATAAAATACTCAAAAATCTGTTTTTCAGTATTTTTATCTTGTTGATTTTGAGTAGCATTTTCCTCTCTTACTTTCACTCTCACTCGTGAAGTACCATAAGTATTTGAGGCATTTTCTGCCACATCATAACTCATCATTTCTAGTCCTATCCAACCATAAGCCTCAATTACTTGTGGAATAATATAGGTATTTGGCTGACTGGGGCTATTTTTAGCTTTTTGAGGAACAAAAAGAAGTTCTTTATATTCTCCCTGCAACTGCGTATCATAGGCTTGTGGCACAATGGCAAGACGTTGCAAAATAGGTGGTTTTGTATCTTTTATTTCAGTAAAAAACAACAAAGGATTAAGTATATGTTCGTTTGTGGTACGGATTTCGTAGTGCAGATGCGCCCCAGAAGATGCCCCAGTATTACCTACATAACCTAAAGTATCTCCTTTTTTGACTATAAGCTCGTCAGAGGAAGGGAAAAGTTCTGTTTCAAAAGATTGTTGTTCGTATTGTTTTTTTCTTGCATAAGTAGCTATTTTTCCTGAAAATCTACTCAAATGCGCATATAAGGCAATATGCCCAGTTGTTGGGTGCGTAACGTAAAGCGCATTTCCGTAGGCGTAGGTAGAAGTTTTGGCACGTCCCACAAAACCATCATCAGCTGCCACGACAGGCACAGTTTCACCTGCCAAGATGTCTAAGCCACCGTGAAAATGATTAGCCCTAATTTCACCCATATTACCCGTAAGATAGAATTTATTAGGTGTTGGGAACGCAAATTTACCTTTAAAATACTGCGGTTTTTGCGCTAACGTAATATTGTAAAAGATAAAAAGAAAGGAAAAAACTATATTTATTATTTTCATATCTGTAAGTCAATTTTATGTTTAAAAATCTATTATCACTTTTGCATCAAATCCTGATAAATTTTTGTCAAAATAGCAGTTTGCACTTTCCAACTAAAATTTTGTCTAATAAAAATTCTTGCATTTTTGCCAATTTCTTTGGTTTGAGTGTCATTTTCTAACCATTTTTGCATCATACGTGCAAGTATGGCTGGGCGGTCTGCACGTACAAGTGCGCCAACTTTCTCATTTGTGATTATTTCTTTCACTGCAGGAATATCAGAGGCTATTACAGGTGTTGCAAGTGCCATTGATTCTAAAATTTTCAAAGGACTACAACCCTGCTCCAAATTGCGGCTACATTCTTTCAAAGGCGCAACAGAAAACAGCGCATTACTCACCCAACCTGCCAAAATACGTTTAGGAAGCTGATATTTCCAAATAATTTTCTCTGAAAGATGCAATTTTTCAGCTAATTTATGATAATTCTTCACCTGACGAGGTTTATTTGCGCTACAAATAACGAGTTTTAAGTTGTCAAAAATAGGAGAGATAAGCGCAAAACTTTGAAGTAAAGTATCAATTCCTTGCCAAGATTGTAAAGCACCAAAATAAATAATATATTTTTCTGGTGCATCTGTTGGGCGTGGACGTAGTTTTTGCAGGTCTGCACCATTTGGAATAACTGTTATTTTTTCTTTTGAGATATTACGAGAAATAATTTTTTTACTGATTTCAGCAGAAGGAACTATAATTTTATCACAATTATTCAAACAAAAATCTTCTAAAATAATGATTTTTTCTAATGTTTTTTGAGATAAATTGGGGTAACGGTAGGGAAGTTCTATGGAAGGCAAACCGTTTACCTCAAAGATGGTTTTATAGTTTTTTTTGGGATTAGAAAGAATAGCCAAACCGCTCCAAATATCTCTAAAATGGCATATTTGGAGGTTATTTTGCAAAAAAAGTTTTTCTAAAAGCGCATCTGTAAAGGCTTGCGCTCTCAACAAATAATTAGGAATATCACCCAAAAAACGAGTAATTTCTATGGTATTTTTTGTAGCTTTATTATCCTGATAAATTTCGTGTAATAAAAGGTTTTCATCAGCCATTACATTGAGCCAACCGCCACCACCAAAATCAAAAAGAGCCTTAGAAAAATGCGTAATATGCGTGCTAGCCCCTTTTGCGGAAGGGTGAACATCAAAAGCAGAATATAAAACAGTATGTTGCATTTTTTTATGAGGTACGAAGCAAGGCTATAAGGAACTTTGCGTAAGTCGCATAGGTATCCAATTTGCTCGGGGCTCCGCCACAATGTGTAATAATTTGTTGAATAATTTCGTGTTGCAGTTTGTTACAAAATGCTATTTGGGGTATTTTGTAATCTTTTAATCCGTTACTTTTTATATAGTTCAAGAACAGTATGGACGCAATCAAAATTTCGTATTAATCCAAACACCACTTGTGTCTTTTTGTGATGGCAAAATAAATATACTTTTTTTATGTGAAGTGAGGCGAATAAGTTCATTTTAAAAACTCAATGGTATTACCATACTAACTTTTTGTAGCTACCAGCCCTATTCTCATCTAAAACGCCAAAAAAGTATAATTTGAACAATTCTTTTCCTACTAATTTCTTTACATTCCAGTCTACAGCGTTTTCTTTGCAAAAAAATCAAGTTGCTCATCTGGAATATAGTTTAATATTTCTTTTAGAGTATGTTTAGAAACTATTTCTTTTTAAAAGTGATTTAAAATCATACTTATAAAAGCTAATTTTATCATCACAACGGCATTTTCTGTTT
>JAYVHJ010000297.1:0-4120 GCA_043771315.1 Raineyaceae bacterium | reverse complement strand
TGATTAGGGCATTTTTTTAACCATAAAATAATCAGAATAGTAACCAAAGTGATAATATTTTGTTGATGCCGCCCACGTATGGTATGTACGAAGTGAGCGCAAATATCAATAATATTGCTATTATTTCTGTAAATCTTACATCAGATTTCCAGCTGGATTTGGTTAATATTTTCAAAAATATTAATGCAAATACCAAAATAATTTTTATTTGTTCTCCTAATAATCCTTCTGGAAACTTGCTTAAACGAGAGGATATCAACCTTATTTTAGAGAAATTTGAGGGAATTGTAGTCATAGACGAAGCTTATGCAGATTTTTCTTCAGAAACCAGCTTTGTCAATGAACTAGAAAAACACCCTAATTTGGTGGTTTTGCAAACACTTTCTAAGGCGTGGGGACTTGCCAATTTGCGTTTGGGAATGGCGTTTGCAAGCAAAGAAATTATACAGGTTTTAAACAAAATAAAGCCGCCTTACAACATTAATGGTGTTACGCAACAACTTGTGGCAGAGAGTTTAGCACAAGAAAACCAGAAAAATGAAATGGTCAAAGAAATCATTTTTCAGCGTAATATTTTAGAAGAAAAACTAAAAAACATCAATTTTATTACCAAAATTTACCCTTCAGATGCAAATTTTTTGCTGGTCAAGATGGACAATGCACAAGAGATTTTTGATAAATTATTATTAGAAAAAATAATTGTTAGAAATAGAGCCAAAGTAATTTTATGTGATAACTGTTTGAGAATCACCATTGGAACTAAGCAGGAAAATGAACAATTATTACAGGCTTTGGAAAGTTTTCAAACAAGTGCAACCAAATAAAAAAACTGCCTTAAATAGTATTTAAGGCAGTTTTTATTTTAATTTATTTTTTCTCTTAAATATTTTGGTAATTTTGAGGTAGCAAGTGCTAATTTTTCAGTATTCATTTTTTTATCAGTTGTTTCTTGTGAATAACTGTCGCAGTTAAGAAATAAAAAGTAAACAAGCAATCTATTATAATCATCAAGTTTCTCATCTTCTATCATTGCGAGCATTTGCGTTTCAAATAGCACTTTATCTTTAGACTCTGAAATTGCTCTTCCTAAACGGTCTATGCTACCATAATAATGATTAGTTGCCGAATTTTCTACCCTTAGAGAAATTCCTATCAATAAATCCAACACATTGATATTCAACGCTTCCAGTTCTTTTATATACGTTTTTCTTTGTCCATAAGCATAACTTCCATCTGTCATTCTGTCAAATCTGTCGTTCATAATATCTAGGTGCGACTGCAAGAAAACTTCCCAATTAGTTGCTTCTGCTGAAAGCAAAGCAATATTTACTGCGTGGTTTCTTGGGCTACTATCCATACTGCACTGACCCATCACGCTTATTGAACGCATTTCTTTAAGTAGTTTTTCTTTCTTTTTTTGGCTTAGATTTTGCCAGTTCTTAGGAAGCTCAATCATACTACCAGATTTTGCATTTTTTGCAAATTTAGTCACATTAGTATCTATCAAACAATCAGAATAACCTATTTGCCTGCTATATTTTTTGTCAAGAGGTACTGACTTAAACTCTTCTGGAAAATAAAATGCGTCTATGGTTTCTTTTGAATATTTTGATTTCTCTTGATAATTATAAACCCAAGAACCTTTAACATTTTTATTATATGGAATATTACTTATTTCTTGTGCTATTTCAAAGCTATAGCCATTTGGGTTCAATTGGCTGAATAGAGTAACCTTTTCATACTTGTATTTTATGATAAGAGAATTCTTATCAATTTGGGCATTTGGATATTTAGCAATAAATAAGTCAAAAGGTAAGTTTTTATCCATGTCTATTTTTGCTTGCTTGGCATCATTTGAGTCAAGTCTTACTGCATGCCCAATAGCTTGCTTTTTTGAGTAAAAGACCTTGTTCAAATCACAAGTTTTGTACTTAAGATTCAAAGAATTAACAATATTTTCAAGTTTACTCATAGTGGCTTCACTATAAATAAACCCGTTTTTATATGTTTTAAATTCTGATTGAACGGAATCTGACTGTCCAAAAAGTTGAACAGAAATTAGAAGATGCAGGATTATTAAGATATTTTTCATTTTATTTTGATTTATCTTATGTAATTTATTTTATTTTCCTAAATGTCAAACTAATTCTTCCGTTATTGGTATCATTTTTTGGAATAGAATGTTGCCAAATTTCTTGTACTTTTTGTGTCATATACAACAAAGAACCCGTTTTTAGCTGATAATTTACTTTATTTTCTTTGTTTTGAATATTCCTGAAAATTATTTCTCTTGTTTCTCCTAACGAAATAATAGCAATTCCTGTATTTTCAAATAAAATATCTGTTTGGTCTGAATGATAACCCATTTTTGATTTCCCATCTAAATAGTAGTTAATCAAGCAATTATTAGGTAAAAAACTAATTACTTCTTGTAATTTTATTGCAATTTCATTGATACTTTTTGGCATTTTATTATCAGGATAAAAAATATCTGAATAATTGTATGCTACACCAAAACTCGCTGTTTTTCGTGCCAACATTCTTTCGTCCCAATCAGTATTTTCTCTTAAATCTTCAAATAATTCCATTGAATTATCAATAAAATCATCAAGATATAAAACATCTTTTATCATTTTTCCTTATGCTGAAAACTCTGCAATAACTGTTTCTCCGCCTGTGGTTACGTCATTTAGTTTGCAAGCAATTTTCGTTCCCAAAGGCAAATAAATATCTACACGTGAGCCAAATTTGATAAAACCAAACTCGCTGCCTTGTTGCACGTTGTCGCCTTCTTTCACATACCAAACTATACGTTTTGCCAATGCACCTGCAATTTGTCTAAAAAGCACTTTTACGCCATTTTCACGCCTTACTACAACTGTTGTACGCTCATTTTCTGTACTAGATTTTGGATGCCAAGCCACCAAAAACTTACCAGGGTGATACTTAAAAAATTCCACTACACCTGCCACAGGATTACGGTTTACGTGTACGTTGATAGGCGACATAAAAATAGACACTTGAATACATTTTGTTTTAAGATATTCTGTTTCTTCTACTTCTTCAATAACCACCACTTTGCCATCAACAGGTGCAATAACGTGCAATGGGTTGATGTTTGTGTGTCGTGTTGGACTTCTAAAAAACTGCAAAACAATCAAATAAAGTACAATACTAACAATAATAACGCCTGTTTGCAGGATTTGATATTCTGGTAAAAGATAAGTAATAGCAACATTAAGAGCTACAAGCACGACAAGCGTACCAAATAAAATAGTGTGTCCTTCTTTGTGAATGGTCATAGTTTTGGTAATTGTGATATATTTAAAGATATTTTTTGTAAAAATAGTAATAAAATTCAAAATTTTATCAAAATCTACTATTTACTTACCATTTCCTTATCAAAAATAGGAATAGGTTTTTTGTCATCTCCAACAGCTACAAAAGTAAAAGTGCCTTTAATAGCTTGTTCACGGGTTTCTGTGTACATTTCTTCCTTAAAAATCTCTACTTCTACCTCCAAACTTGTTGTTCCTACTTTGATAACTCTGCCAACAAGTTCAATAATTGTGTCGGCAGGAATAGATTTGTTAAAATCAATTTTACTGGAAGAAACCGTTACCATTTTCTTCCTACTAAACCTTGTAGCAGTAATAAAGGCAACTTCGTCCATCATGTGCATAGCCGTTCCACCAAACAAAGTATCATAATGGTTGGTCGTATTAGGAAAAACTACTTTGAAAACCCTTGTTTCAGAGGCTAAAATTTTTGGTGCTAAATCTTGCATTATTTTAAATTGAGTTTTTGCGGTTATTAAACATTCGTGACACAAACAATCATCATAATTGTTGGATAAATAAACGGATTCATCTCTATTGATAGGAATATCAAAGCAATGGCAAATGGTAATACTTCCAAGTTTACACTCAAAAGTTGTTCCACAGGCAGCACAAGGCTTTCTTTCGTGTTCTGGCATTGATTTAAGGGTAAATTTGCAAGATTTATTTGATTGATAAATTGCTAAGAATACACAAATAAATACAATTATTTTGTATTCAGAATTCACAACTCAAAATTCACAACTACTAAGCTATTTTCTTATAACCAAACATCTTGGCAG
>JAYVHJ010000296.1:0-13376 GCA_043771315.1 Raineyaceae bacterium | reverse complement strand
CAACGGACAACGAAATCCCTACGGAAATGCTTGAAAACGTGATGGAAGAACTATTTAAGGCTAAAATAATCTCTGAAAAAGTTAATCCAAATCAACTTTTTGAGATAATTAGGTAATACTAAAATATGGAAAATAAAGCATAATTGCCACGAATACACGAATGAATACAATTATTTGTGCATTCGTGGCAATTAAATCAGATAAACAGTAGGAAATCCTGTCGTTTAGTTTTGTATCTCTTAGTGCTTACTTTGTGGTAAAATACTTTTAAAATAAGAATTTATTTTTATGCAAAATAAAACTTGCGCTATTATAGGTGCGGGCATTGCTGGGCTTGCCGTTGCGGTGCGTCTTGCACAAAAAGGCTATCAAGTAACTGTTTTTGAGGCAAATACGTATTTTGGTGGCAAACTTTCAGAAATAAATATTAGTCCAGATTCAAATGCAGGTGAAAACTACCGTTTTGATGCTGGTCCTTCACTTTTTACTATGCCTCATTTTGTAGATGAATTATTTGTTTTAGCAGGCAAAAATCCCAAAGATTATTTACAATATGAGCGTTTGGAGGTGATTTGTAAGTATTTTTATGAAGATAACACCATTATCAATGCTTTTGCTGATAAAAACGCTTTTGCGCAAGAAATTGAAACAAAAACATCAGAAAAGAAAGAAAATATTTTGCATTTTTTAGAAAAATCTGCTGAAAAATACGACCTTACCGCTGATTTGTTTTTACATAGTTCTTTACATAAATTAAAAACTTATTTTTCACTAAAAACACTCAAGGGAATCTTAGGTCTAGGAAAATTAGAGGTTTTTAAGACAATGAATCAGGCAAATCAAAGTAGTTTTTCTGATAAAAGAGTGGTACAACTTTTCAACCGTTTTGCTACCTACAACGGCTCAAATCCTTATCAAACGCCTGCCACACTCAATATTATTCCACATTTGGAACATAATATTGGTGCTTTTGCACCAAAAGGAGGTATGTATGCCATTTCAAAGAGTATTTTTAGGTTAGCACAAGAACTTAACGTAAAATTTTGTTTTTCCTCAAAAGTAAAAGAAATCATTGTAAAAGATGAAAAAGCTGTTGGAATACGTTTAACCACCCCTAACCCCTCCTTAGAAAGTAGGGGGACTTTTTTAACCACGCCTAACTCCTTAGAAAAAAGCACGGAGATTTTACTCCCCTCCTTTGAAGGAGGGGCTGGGGGTGGTTTTGATGAAATTTTGCCTTTTGATGTTGTCGTGAGTAATATGGATATTGTAGGCACTTATAATTATCTTTTGCCAAATGAAAATGCGCCTCAAAAACTCCTAAATCAGCCAAAATCAAGCTCAGCACTCATTTTTTATTGGGGAATTAAAGAAAGTTTTCCAGAATTAGAAGTGCATAATATCTTTTTTGCACAAGATTATGAAAGAGAATTTAAACATATCTTTGAAGATAAAAATGTAGCAGAAGACGTAACAGTTTACGTAAACATTGGCTCAAAATATGCATCAGAAGATTGCCCACAAGGCCACGAAACTTGGTTTGTGATGGTGAATACACCCAATAACACAGGGCAAGATTGGGACGAAATCACCAAAGAAGTAAGAAAAAATATACTCAAAAAACTCTCTAAAATTCTCAAAAAAGATATTGAAAGTCTGATTACTTGTGAGAGTACATTAGATGCACGCACAATACAAAACCGCACTTCTAGTAGTTTGGGCGCACTTTATGGCAATAGTTCTAACAACCGTTATGCAGCATTTTTGCGCCACGCTAATTTTTCTTCTAAAATCAAAAACTTGTATTTTTGTGGGGGAAGTGTGCATCCAGGTGGTGGAATACCACTTTGTTTATCCTCTGCTAAGATTGTAGCAGAAATGTTATAAGAAGTTGTGGGTTAAATAAGTCCTAATTCTTTACAAACCTTTTCTGCGGCTGCTTGTTCTGCTTTTTTCTTATTGATACCTATTGCCGTAGCCTTTATTTCTCCATCTATCAGTAGTTGTGCGGTAAATTCGTAGTTATTTTTGGAAGCATTTTTAGAAACCATTTCAAATTCTACTTTTTTACTGTTGCTTTGCGCCCATTCTATCAGCATACTTTTAAAATTATTATTCGTAATAACAACTTTATCCACATCAACATAAGGAATAAGTAAACGGTTGATAATAAATTTCTTGCAAAATAAAAAGCCTCTATCCAAATAAACCGCACCAACAAAAGCCTCTAAGGCATCACCAGACATAGAAGATTGAGAGCGGAAAGCGTGTTTATGGTCGTGTTCTATAAAACTAGAAAGTCCAATTTTTTTGGAAAGATTGTTCAAGCTTTCTCTATTCACAATACGAGAACGGATTTCTGTGAGAAAACCCTCATCTTTGAAGGGATATTTTTTATAGAGATAATCAGCCACTATTGCACCCAAAATGGAATCACCCAAATATTCTAAGCGTTCATTAGAAAGACGAAAATCAGTTTCATTGATTTTTTGCGAAGCAGAAGTATGCAAAAGAGAGAGTTTGAAAACGGCAAGATTTTTAGGTTTTGCACCCATAATTTGCACAATAGCATCAATAAGCCGCTTTTCTTGTGGCGTATATTTTTTGAAGGAATTTAAAAGCCAATTTAGCACACGTTTTTAGGGGATTAGGAATTATGAATTGTGAATTGTAAATTAAACTTATAATTATTCACAATTCACAATTAAAAATTCACAATTTATTCATATTTTTTAAAAATAACAGCAGCATTATGCCCACCAAAACCAAAACCATTGCTCAAAACATAATCAATTTTACGTGCTTGCGCTACATTAAAGGTCATATTTAGTCTTTTATCAAAAACTTCATCATCTGTAAAATGATTGATTGTAGGTGGTACAATTTGATATTTTATAGCCAAAATACCTGCAATAGCTTCTATTGCACCAGCTGCACCCAAAAGATGCCCTGTCATTGATTTGGTAGCACTAATGTTTAGTTTGTAAGCGTGTTCTCCAAAAAGTCTTTCTATTGCGTGAATTTCTTGAGGGTCGCCAATAGGTGTGGAAGTACCGTGAACATTGATATAATCAATTTTATCTACTGTAATCTCTGCATCTCTCAACGCCTCTTGCATAACCCTATATGCGCCATCACCTTCTGGGTGCGGTGCAGTCATATGATAAGCGTCAGCAGTCATTCCACCACCAATTATTTCTGCATAAATCTTTGCGCCACGAGCTTTTGCGTGTTCGTATTCTTCTAAAATAATACAACCAGCACCTTCTCCCAACACAAAACCATCTCTATCTTTGTCAAAAGGACGAGATGCTGTTGCAGGGTCGTCATTACGTTCAGACATTGCTTTGAGAGCGTTAAATCCCCCAATTCCAGCCTCCGTAACGCTTGCTTCAGAGCCACCAGAAATAATAATATTTGCTTTTCCTAATCTGATATAGGTAAAAGCATCAATAAGTGCATTATTAGATGAGGCACAAGCAGAAACTGTACAAAAGTTAGGACCTTTAAAGCCGTATTTGATAGAAATATGCCCTGGAGCAATATCAGCTATCATTTTAGGAATAAAAAATGGGTTAAATCTTGGTGTGCCATCACCTTTTGCGAAGTCTGTAACTTCCATTTGCAAAGAGCGTAAACCACCAATACCAGAACCCCAAATAACGCCAACTCTGTTGAGGTCAATGGTTGTTAAGTCCATTTGGGAGTCTTCTATTGCTTGTTGTGCTACTGCAAGGGCAAATTGTGAGAAAAGGTCAAGTTTTCTAGCTTCTTTTTTATCTAAATATTTTTCTACTTCAAAATTTTTGACCTCGCAAGCAAAACGAGTTTTGAACTTTGATGCATCAAATTTTTGTATAGGAGCAGCACCGCTCACACCTTTGGAAAGGCTTTCCCAGTATTCTTGTACGGTATTTCCTATTGGCGTGATAGCCCCTAATCCTGTTACGACAACTCGTTTTAGTTCCATTGATGTATTATAGTGATAAACGCTTATGAGTTGTGAGTTATGAGTTATGAATTATGAGTTAAATACAAAATATTGTATTCATTCATAATTCATAACTTATAATTCATAATTCACCAAGTGTTATAGTTTAATTTTAAAGCATTAAAGAGATGTATAAAAGTAAAGGTTTGGATACACTAAAAAACAAACAAATGCTCGTAAACATTCGCTAATTTTTTTTGATGCCCAAACCTTACTTAAACAAGGTATTTACTTATGAAAGACAACGCAATTGCGTGGCATTTGCCCGCAATTATTTTGCGTTTGCTTCTAAGTAAGTAATAGCTTGCCCTACAGTACCAATATTTTCTGCTTGGTCATCAGGAATAGACACATTGAATTCTTTTTCAAATTCCATAATGAGTTCTACAGTGTCCAAAGAGTCTGCGCCCAAATCATTGGCAAAACTTGCTTCTAGGGTTACTTCTGATGCTTCTACACCAAGTTTATCAATGATGATAGCTTTTACTTTTTCTGAAATTTCTGACATTTTTATAGATGATTTTTGGTAAAACACTTCACAAATAAACTACTATTCTTTGTAATCTCAAAAAAAAATAAAAATTTTTTCTCGTTAATGCCAAAAATAAAGTTGTTTTTATTTGCTTTTTTAAATTTATATTTATTAACTTGTTGATTACTAAACAATTGTAAATCATAATTGTGAATTATAAACTAATACAAAATACTGATTATGACTAACAATGCGCAAATATAGTAGATTATTATGAATTTCAGAAAAAATATTTTTTCTTTTTACTTCAAATCATTTAAAATTATTTTAATATTTCTCGCAAGATGCTCAAAGATTTTATATTCCCAAAATTGTCTAAATTCAGGCTATAAAAAAGCAACATATAATCCACCAACTCACGTCTAAGGCTACTTTTTAAGGAAAAATTTGTTTGGTAAGGCGTATTGGCAAGTGTTTGCAAAACATTTGCTTCTTGTGTAAAACTTTCTGGAAGCATACTGATAGCTTTTTGTTGATGCAATTCTACGAAAATATCCTTCATGTTTTCGGGCAAAAAACCTAAAAAACTTGCCATTTTGAGTAAAAATTGCAAAGAAAAATTTTCTTCTTCACTTTCAGGATTATCCAAAAATAAAATAGATTCCGTCAAAAAATCAAAAAAAAGCGCATCTGGAGCATCTTCTTGGAGCGTTTTATGTAAGATTTCGCAGATGAAAGTGGCTATTGCTGTCTTCTTAAAATCTTTCAAAATACCTACAAAAATATGTTCACATTTCGCTTCTGCTATTCTACTGATGTTTTGACCTTGTTTTTTGGGATAAACAACTATTTCTAGCAAAGTAAGTGGCTGAAAAAGAGCTATTTTTATCTTAGCTTTTTCACTGCGTACACCGTTTATGATGTAAGATTGCAAACCAAAATTTTCTGTAAATATTTTGGTAATAATAGAACTTTCACTATATTTGACGTAATTTATAATAATTGCACGAGTTTTGTATAGCATTGAAAGAAATTGTGAATTGTGAATTATGAATTGTGAATGAATACAAGACAAAGTTCACCTAATTGAAATTTAATTAAAAAATTATTATTACTATTATGAAAAAAATTAGCCTTCTTTTTTGTTGTTTTTTGCCTTTTGGCGCAACAATACAAGCACAAACACCTGCACAGAATGATGCCCAAATCTCTGCATCAACAAAAACAATTACAAATGTAACTACTTACAAAGATACAAAAAAAGTGCAACAAATTTCATTTTTTCAAGGAAATTTGGAAGATGCACTAGCAGAAGCAAAATGCCAAGGTAAACCGCTTTTTATTGATTTTTATACAGAAAAATGCGCCCCTTGCAAACAAATGGATAAAGAAACTTTTACAGACGAAACAGTAATAGACTTTACAGCACAAAACTATGTAGCGTACAAAGTTGATGGAGATGCTGCAGAAGGAAAAGACGTAGCAAATGTGTATGGTATCAAAGCATTTCCAAGTTTTTATTTTTATAATCCAAATGGTGAGATTGTAGGCAAAGAAAGTGGCTTTATGGACGCAAAGAACTTTCTTGGAAAAATGCAAAAATATAACCCTAAGAAAGAGATAAAAAAAGAAACATCAAATACACCAACAGAGGAAAAAGGTATTACATTCTTTAAAGGAGATTGGAAAGCATTACTCGCAAAAGCAAAGAAATCAGGCAAACCATTTTTTGTAGATTTTTATACAACGTGGTGTGGACCTTGCAAAACAATGAGTAAAACCACTTTTAAAGATGAAAAAGTTGGAAAATTTGCTAATGAAAATTTTGTAGCCTATAAAATGGACGCAGAAAAAGGTGAAGGCATACAATTATCTGAAAAATACGAAGTTCAAGCCTATCCAACCATTATGTTTTTTGATAAAGATGGCAAAAAAATAGGTGAAGCAGTTGGATTACAAGATGCAAAATTATTTTTGGCTACCTTGAAAGAATATAAGGCTAAATAATTTCCAGTTTATTTTTATCACATACGTATATAAAAGACATAGAAATACAAAAAATATTTCTGTGTCTTTTATTTGCATTACAGATTTTTTAGGAATAATTTTTAATAAATTCAATACCAATGAAAAAAACTACAATTATTGTTTTAATCCTATTTTTGAGCAATTTTGTTGCACTAGGTTGGGGCTTTTTTGCGCACAAACGTATTAACAGATTGGCGGTTTTTTGCCTTCCTCCAGAGATGATAAACTTTTATAAGCGCAATATCTCTTACATCACAGACCACGCCACAGACCCCGACAGTCGCCGCAATATGGTCAAAGATGAGGCGTGTAGGCATTATATTGATATTGATATTTATGATAAAGTTTATGGAGATAGTGCCGTTTATAAAATGCCTCGCTATTGGAAAGATGCTGTAGAAAAATTTTCAGAAGATACCCTAAAAGCCTACGGAATAGTCCCTTGGCAAATAAATCTGATGAAATTCCAACTTACACAAGCATTTAAAGACAAAAATGCTAAACGTATTTTGAAACTTAGCGCAGATATTGGACATTATATTGGTGATGCCAATGTGCCACTTCATACTACAGAAAATTACAACGGACAACGTACAGGACAAGTGGGTATTCACGGCTTTTGGGAATCCCGTTTGCCAGAACTTTTTTCTGATAATTATGATTTTTTTGTAGGGCAAGCAAGCTATCTCAAAAACCCACAATTAACTGCTTGGGAAGCAGTAACCAACGCCAATAGGGCTTTGGATTCTGTTTTGAGATTTGAAAAAGAACTTACTAAAGATTTTGGAGAAGATAAAAAGTTTACAATGGAAGAGCGCAACAAAATCAATATGCGCACTTATTCTCGTGAATTTTCTACGGCTTATCACAAACGCCTTGATGGACAAGTAGAACGCCGTTTTAGGGCAGCACTCAAAATGGTGGCTGATTTTTGGTACACTGCTTGGGTTGATGCTGGACAGCCAAACTTAGATTTGTTAGATGTGAGTTTTACAGAGGCAGAAATGAAAGAAATGGAAGAAGAACGCCTTTTTAAGGAAGATAAAAGTATTCAGGTGCGCCCACACGACAATGCAAGCATACGCACAAATACCTACAACACACACGACTGCGGACACGACCACAATGACAATCAAGAAAGCATAACAAATGATAATTATTTTTTGGCAGGAATTGCGCCACAATCTCCAACAAAAAAATCTTCCAAAAACTTTCAGAATAATTATAAAAATGAGTGGTTTATTCGTCCCAAAAAAATAGTTGTGTTGTTGGCAGAAACAGAAAAATAAAGAATATTGGTTTATTTTTTTAACTTTGAGAAAGTAATAGTTTTTATACGAGAATTGGTACAACTATTGTGGAGATATATTTGTCATAATACCAAATAAAACGAAAAAAAATGTATTCAATTGTAGAGATAAGGCAGTGCCTTCTTTCTAATCAAAGGTTTGTTTGCTACAATTTAGACACTCAAAAATCTGTGTTCCGTCAGCTGAAGCAGACGGCAATGGATAATAAAAACAGTAAAAAATATTTCTATTTTCATACCAAAGTAATTATTAAAAACTAAAAATGGCGCAAACTACCTACCAAAAAATAGAAGAATACATTGATTTAATGATAGCAAGAGGATATTCCGCTAGTTATATTATTGAGCAATTAGAAACGAAAAAAGAAAACTTGCTAAATGATTTTAATGATTTAACTAATAAAATAAATAATAGTGCTAATGGAAACCTTACAACGCCTACTTATTTACTTTCTGATTTTTTGAAAGAAAGGCAACACCCAAAACCTGCCTATTTGTCGGATATGAGCATTCACCCTGCGGTAAGGCGGTATTTTGAGGCTTTGTATAATATATTTGATGATTATGAGTTATATTTTGCGCCACCTTGCAATCCTGATGAGTTTATTGCAATAGAAGAACATTTTGAAATAAAATTACCAAAAGCATTTAAAGATTTTTATTTGATAACCAATGGAGGAAGTGAAATGATGCAAACATTCTATTGTTATCCGCCAATGGAATTAAAGTATGTCATAAACTCTTCAAAAGAAGAATCAGAATATTATTTAACGGATAGTCCTAATTGGAGAATTGAAGAAATTGAAGAAAAGTGTTTTAAGTCATTAAAACCAATGCTATTTACGTGTGATGATAGTTCTAATGCTTTATGGTTTGATTTTGATACTAGTTTAGAAAATGGAATGGAAATTGTAGAGGTTGGTGCAGATGTTGATAAGACATTTATTGCTAAAAGTTTTGAGGAGCTTTTAAATAATATATCAGAATGTATGGAAAAACCAGAAAATATAATTGTAGAGTATTATCCAAAAGGTCCTTATCTAGAATGGCAACTTGATTTATATGAAGTGCTTAGGTTAGACACTCCTAAAAAAAGATTTTAAGAAATCAGAAAAACATCAAAAACAATAAAAAAATGTCAAATTTAATTCAGCAACTCAACCAATATAAAAAGAAATATTACACTAATCAGATTTTGAAAGGTGTTTTGATTTCTGGTGCGCTCCTGCTCACCGCCTACCTAAGCCTAAATGCCTTTGAACATTTTGGGCGTTTTGGTACGGTTATTCGTGGAGCTTTTCTCTTTACGTTTGTTTCTTTGGCACTTTTTTCTATCTTTTATTGGATAGCTGTGCCTGTGGCGAGGCTCACCAAAATAGGTAAACGTATTTCTGATGAAGAGGCTTCTCTGCAAATTGGGCGGTATTTTCCTAATATTGATGATAAACTTATCAATACTTTGCAACTTAGCCGTATGAGTACAAGTAATGATAATAATACGCTTTTAGCTGCATCTATTCAGCAGAAAACCAATGATTTAAGCGTTTTTACCTTTACTGATGCTGTTGATTTGGGCGAAAACAAGAAATACCTAAAATATTTGTTGCCACCACTATTGCTTTTGTTACTGATTTTTGCGTTTTATAGAGAATTTATTACGGAAAGTTCTGCTAGAATACTCAATTATAATGAGCATTTTGCAGAAAAAGCACCGTTTAATTTTCTTCTCCAAAATAAAAAATTAGAAGCATTCAAAAATGAAGATTTTACAGTTACGCTGAAATTAGATGGGCGTTCTGTACCAGAAGATGTGTATTTGCTCGTTGGAAATGGACGTTTTAAGATGCCAAAAACTAAAAATGGTGGTTTTGAATACACTTTCAACAAAATCCAAAAAACACAAGATTTTACTTTTGAAGCGGCTGGATTTTCTTCTAATACAATGGAAATCAATGTATTAGAACGCCCTACTTTGCTGAATTTTACTGCAAATTTGTCTTATCCTGCATATTTGGGAAAACCTGCTGAAAGCCTTAAAAATATTGGAAATCTTGTTGTACCACAAGGAACGCAAATAAATTGGCAACTAAACACAGGAAGCGCCGAAAGTTTAGAATTTGCTTTTGACAATGAAAAAGCTGCACAATCTGCTGAAAAACAAGAAGATAAGTCTTTTACTTTTGCACGCAGAATGATGGCATCACAAGGTTACCAAATCAAGCTAAAAAACCAGTTTTCAGAGAATAAAGATGCTATTACCTACAATATAAGTGTTATTCCTGATGAATTTCCTAAGATTTCTATGGAAGCATACCAAGATACGGCACTTTTTAACTTTGTAAGTGTTGGTGGGACAGTTTCTGATGATTACGGACTTTCTAGTTTGAGGCTTTTTTACCGCATTACAGACGAGAAAAATCCAAATACAAGCTACTCAAATGTGCCTATTGGACTTACGGGTGGACAAACTGCACAAAATTATTATTTTAGGTTAGAACTTGGGCAATTTCAGCTGAAATCTGGGCAAAAATTTGAGTATTTTACGCAGGTTTGGGACAATGATGGCGCAAATGGTGCTAAATCAGCTCGTAGTGGCGGTTTTACGTTCAAAATCCCTGATAATGAAGAAGCTAAAAAAGATTTGAAAGAAAGTATTGCACAAACGGAAAGCCAAATGGAAAAAACTATCCGCAATGCGCAACAACTTCAAGCAGAGCTAAATGAGTTAGAAGCAAAGCTAAAAACCAAGAAAAATGTAGATTTTAATGATAAAAAACAAATCCAAGAAATCTTAAAAAAGAAAAAACAATTAGAAGAGGACATTAAAAAACTGCAAGAACTAAACAAACTTTCTAACGAAAAGCAAGACCGTTTTAGTCCTCCAAATGAAGAATTGCAAGAGAAATTTAAGCAATTACAGAAACTTATGGACAATGTTTTGGACGAAAAAACTAAGAAACTCTACGAGGAATTAGAAAAACTTTTGGAGAAAAATAGAAACGACCAAAACGTGCTGGAAATGCTTGATAAGTTGGAAAACAAAGAAGAAAATACACAGAAAGAGCTTGAACGTGCAATGGAAATGTTTAAGCAAATGAAGTATGACCAGAAACTTGACCAAACCATCAAGGAACTAGAAAAACTTGCAGAAGAACAAGAAAAACTAGCTGAAAAAACAGAGAAAAATGACAAGAATTTTGACAAAAATTCTAAGGAAAATCAGGACAAAGCCAAAACAGAAAAAGTAGAAAGAGCTAAAAAAGAGAAGGATAACAAAGATAATAAAGATAATTCTGACAAAGATTCTAAGGAAAATCAAGATAAAAAAGACAAAGAAAATCAGGAGAATTCAGATAAAAAAGAAAGTCAGGAGAGTTTGGAAAAACAACAAAAAGAACTTTCTGAAAAATTTGAAGACATCAAGAAAGAAATGGAAGATTTGAAAAAGCAAAATGAAGAGCTTAACAACGAAAATCCTACTCCTGATACCAAAGAAGAAGAAAAAGAAGTTGAAAAAGAACAAAAAGAGAGTGAGCAAAATATGAAGGAAAAAAAGAATAAAAAAGCATCTGAAAATCAGAAAAAAGCTGCCAAAAAGATGAAGGAAATGCAGGAAAAAATGGAAGGAGCGCAAGAACAGGAAGAAGAAGAGCAAAATGAAGAAAATCAGGAAACTTTGCGCCAAATTTTGGATAATCTTGTAACGCTTTCTTTCAGTCAAGAGCAACTAATGAAAGATTTTAAAAATATCAATCTTGCTGACCCACGCTTTATTGCGCTGGCACAAAAACAGCTTAAATTGAGAGATGATGCACAAATTATTGATGATAGCCTTACGGCACTTGCCAAAAGAGAGCCTAAAATTGAGAGTTTTGTTACTCGTGAGATGACAGAAATGAAAGCTAATATGAACCAAGCAACGGAAAATCTCAAAGAAAGAAAAATAGGCACGGCAAGCTCCAAACAACAATTTGCTATGACTTCTATGAATAATCTTGCCTTAATGCTTAGTGATGCGCTCAAAGATATGCAAGGTAGTCCAAAAGATGATGCTGGAGAGGGAAAAGGTAAAAAAAGTGGTAAAAAGAAGTCAAAAGGGAAAGGAAAGGGCAAAGGAAAAGGTGATAGCAAAATGAGTGACCTTCAAAAGGAACTTAGCAAGCAATTAGGCGAAATAAAGAAAGGTGGCGCAACTGGGCAACAACTCTCTGAACAACTTGCTAAAATGGCTGCTAAACAAGAATCTTTGCGCAAAATGCTGGAAGAAATGTCTAAAAAAGGAGAATTTGGTAAAAACGGTGGTGGTGACAAAATCAAAGAAGCTATCAAACAAATGGAAAAAAATGAAGATGATTTGGTGAACAAACGCTTGACTGATGAACTTGTAAAACGTCAAAAAGAGATAGAAACACGTCTTTTGGAGGCTGAAAAGTCGCAAAGAGAAAGAGACCAAGAGGAAAAACGCAAAGGAGAAACCTCAAAAGTTTTGGAGAAAAGCGTACCTAAAAATTTGCAACAATACAGCAAAAACAAAAATAAACAAACAGAACTGCTAAAAAGCGTTCCGCCATCACTCTCACCATATTACAGGAAAGAAGTTGATAAGTATTTTGAGAAAATAAAGTAACAAAAAAGCCTTTCCAAACTTTGGAAAGGCGGTTTTTGTTTCAATTCTTTATTTTCACATTTTTTTTTATGAAATTTCTGTATTTACTTTTGTTTTAAGTCCTCTACCATTTGAGCTAAATTATCTATTTTCTCTTCCATTTTAGCTAATCTTTTATCCTGTTTATTATTTTTATCTGGCTTTATAGTATTATTATTGATGTTTACACCTGTAATACTGTTCTTTTTTGTTTTGAAGTTATAATAGCTCACTCCTGCCAAATTTAGCATTTCTAGTAATGTTAAATCAAAAAACTTAGCAATTTTTCCTAGTTTTTTGAAACTGATATTAGCTTTTCCACTTTCTATTTGTGCCAAACTTGAAGTAGCAATATTAAGCATATCTGCCATATTCCCTTGTGTATAGTCTTTTTCAGTACGTAGTGTTCTGATTTTTGCGCCTATTTGCTTAAGAAGTTCATCTGCATCCATAATGTAAAAATTGTTATTGAGAATGTAATTTTAGTTATTTTTTAAATTGGAAACAAGAAAAACAAAGAATAATTTTGCACCCATAATTAAATCCTCAAACCCATTTTTTATGTTCAAAAAACAAAAAAGCAAAATACTTGTATTTTTGCTGATATTGGGAATATTATATGGCTGTAAACGCCAGATTTTAGACCCACTCAACCCACAAAAAAATCTCCCTCAAAAAGCCCAATTTGATAAAGTCAAAGGCTTTTATGAGAATGGCAGGTATAAAAACCAACCAAAACGCTCTTCTGGGAACGGCAACGAAAGAATGACAGCCCAAGATTCTGCTCGTTTCAAAGATTTTGAACCAGAATGGGACAAAACAGAAGTAGAAATTTTGCCCAACAACGAAAAAATGCTCATTGTACCTGTGGTACGGTTTTTGAATGTAGATTATAATCAAAGTATTGGTTTTATACGCAGGCTTTGCATAC